>NZ_DAMDLU010000036.1:20858-21856 GCF_032084865.1 Microbacterium sp. | reverse complement strand
CGCCAGTCCGAGCACGACCACGCCGCGGCTGTCGTCACGCGCACGGCCGCGGGCATGACGCTGACCGTCGTGCACGTGCGCGGCGGCGAGGAGCACCTGCTCGCCTCACACGCGCTTCCCGACCTGCCGCAGGTCGAGCTGCGGCTGCGGGGGCGCGGGCACGACCTCGCGTTCGTGCACGACGACCTCGCGCTCGGCGCCGTCGACGCGCGGCAGCTGGACGCGTCATCCACCGGTGGCTTCCTCGGACTGTGGATCGGCGTGCACGCGACCAGCGCCGGGCGTGCACCCCGCGGCGAGCTGGCGATCGCGGCATTCGAATACGCGCCGGCGGATGCGGCAGGGTGAGGGCGCGTCGCTCACCTCGGTAGCCTGGTGACTCACGGCGGCAGAAGGCGGACCAAGCATGAGTGAACGCGCCACGACGGTCGAAGGCGTGCGGCGCACCAACCTCGGCGAGGTGCTGCGACTGGTGCACCACAGCGGACCTCGCTCCCGGGCGGTGATCACCGCCGAGACCGGGCTGAACCGCTCGACGGTGTCCGACCTCGTGTCGCGTCTCGCCGAGGCGGGGCTCGTCGACGAGCACGACCCCGATCCCACACGTCGGGTCGGGCGTCCCTCGCCGATCGTCGCACCGAGCCGCGACGTGGTCGCCATCGGGATCAACCCCGAGATCGACGCGATCGAGATCGGCGCGGTGTCGCTGGGTGGGGCGGTGCGCCGACGCGAGCGCATCGCGGTCGCGCGTCCCGACATCGACGAGGTGATCGAGGTGGTCGCCGGCGTGATCGACGGGTGGCGCGACGATCTGGCCGGATGCCGTGTCGTCGGTGCGGGCGTCGCCGTGCCTGGTCTGGTGCGCGCGGTCGACGGGATCGTGCGCCTCGCCCCGCACCTCGACTGGAGGGATGCCGAGATCGCCGGCCCGCTCGCCGCCGCACTGGGTCTTCCCGTCGCCGTCGGCAACGACGCGTCGTACGGCGCCCGCGCCGAAC
>NZ_DAMDLU010000036.1:11580-20848 GCF_032084865.1 Microbacterium sp. | reverse complement strand
GGAGTGGGGCCAGACGGCTGCGTGCATCGCGGATGCCAGAGATCGACGCGTCGACGACGGCGTGCTCGAGGACGAGGTCAACCGTGCGCGTCTGCTGGCGTCGACAGGCCTGGGCTGGGCCGACGACGACGAGCTCGCCCGCGCGCTCGGCGACAGCGCCGGAGTGCAGGCGCGCGAGGAGGCGGCGAGGCAGCGCCGGATCCTGGCCGCTACGCTCCGCAATGCCGCCAACGTGCTCAACCCGTCGATGATCGTCCTGGGCGGTTTCCTCGCCGTGCTCCGGGACCTCGATCGCGAATCCTTCGACGACGCCGTGCTGGCGCAGGCGCTCGCCGCCTCCGCGGAGAACCTGCAGCTGGCATCCGCCGCGCTCGGTGCAGACCGCCTGCTCATCGGCGCCGCGGACGCCGCCTTCGATCGGCTGCTCGCCGACCCGCTGGCACCCGACCCCGTGCTCACCGAGTGAAGGGCTTGTTCGGTGACCCCCGGCCCTCGAGGGGGCAGGATGGACCCATGAGCAGCGAAGCCGTGATCGTCGATGTCGTCCGCACCCCAGTGGGCCGCGGGAAGCCGGGCGGGATGCTGTCGGGTGTGCATCCCGTCGACCTGGCCGCCGGTGTGATGCAGGCGCTCATCGAGCGCAACGGGCTCGAATCCGGTCAGGTCGACGACGTGCTGCTGGGCTGCGTCAGCCAGGTGGGCGATCAGGCCATGAACATCGCCCGTCAGGCGGTGCTGGCCGCAGGGTTCGACGAGTCCGTGCCCGCGACCACCATCGATCGCCAGTGCGGCTCGAGCCAGCAGGCCGTGCACTTCGCCGCCGCCGGGATCGCTGCGGGCGAGAGCGACATCGTCATCGTCGGCGGAGTGGAGTCGATGAGCCGCGTGCCGCTGGGTGCCTCGGCCGCGGGCGGAACACCGATGTCGCCGCGGCTGCGCTCGCGCTACCCCGACGGGCTCGTCAACCAGGGCGTCAGCGCCGAGCTGATCGCCCAGCGATGGGGTCTCGACCGCGAGACGCTCGACGCCTACGCCGCCGAGTCGCACGCCCGCGCTGCCCGGGCGTGGCGCGACGGCTTCTTCGACCGCACGGTACTGCCCGTCCCGGAGGCGCCGGATGCCCGGCTCGATGAGACCGTGCGCGAGGGCACCACGGTCGAGAGGCTCGCAGGGCTGCCGGCATCCTTCCGGACGGATGCTCTCGCCGAGCGCTTCCCGGAGCTGGACTGGCGCATCACTCCCGGCAACTCCTCTCCGCTCACCGACGGCGCCTCGGCGGCACTGATGATGAGCGCCGACCGCGCCGAGCAGCTCGGGCTCACGCCGCGCGCCCGCTTCCGCGCGTTCGATGTGATCGGGGACGACCCGATGCTCATGCTCACCGGGCCGATCCCGGCCACGCGTCGCGTGCTCGAGCGCGCCGGGCTGACGATCGACGACCTCGACGCATACGAGGTCAATGAAGCCTTCGCCTCGGTGCCGCTCGCGTGGGCTTGCGAACTCCATGCCGACCCCGTCAAGCTCAACCCGCGCGGTGGTGCCATCGCGCTCGGGCACGCGCTCGGATCCTCGGGCACCCGCCTGCTCGGCACGCTGCTCGATCATCTCGAGGCCACCGGGGGGCGCCTCGGGCTGCAGACCATGTGCGAGGGCGGAGGCATGGCGAACGCTCTCATCCTCGAGCGCCTCTGATCGGGGACGGCCCCCGACCTTCCCCCCTCTTCCGTCCCACCTCTTGAGAAGGCGGGTGGGCATGTCCACAATCGGGTTCAGCCGCCGCTGGGGTGGCGCCGGGAGTGGTTCGTCGCCCTCGGCACGAAGATCCGCTCGCGGATCGGGAATCGGAGGCAGATATGCGTACTTCTCGCGCGCTCGCCGCGGTCGGGGCCGCGGCAGCGCTCATCCTCGTGGTGCCGACGGCGGCGTCGGCGGCCGATCGGACGCCGGTGCTGGAGGAATGGTCCTCACAGCTCGCCGCTCCGTTCAGCCTGGCGGTGGAGGGGCACCGGGTGCTCGTCGCCGACGGCGGCACCGGAACGGTCGGGCAGCTGCAGCCCGATGGCCGCATCGCGCCGATAGTCGAAGGCGTCCCCGGGCTGGCAGGTCTCGCGGTGCGCGGAGCGTGGCTCGCATACGGATCCTCCGTCGAGGACGGTGCGTCGGAACCGCCGGTGATCACCGAGAGTGGATTGAACGTGCGCAGCCCCGGCGGTCAGACCACATACATCGATCTGCACGCCTACGAGATGGCGAACAATCCGGATTCCGGCAACAGCTACGGCGTGACCGACCCCGCGAGCTGCGCGGCGGGCACCGCCTACGACGGACTGCTGGATTCGCACGTCTACGGAGTGACCGCATGGCACAGCGGGTGGCTGGTGGCGGATGCCGCAGCCAACGCGGTGTACGAGGTGACCGCGAAGGGAGCCATCCGCACCGTCGCTGTGCTGCCGCCGGTGCCCGTGACACTGACCGCCGAGACGGCGGGGATGCTGGGCCTGGGCGATTGCGCGATCGGCGACGTGTACTACGCCGAGCCGGTGCCGACGGGCGTCGCAGTCGGCCCTGGTGGCGCGATCTACGTCACCACGCTTCCCGGGTTCCCCGGTGAGTCCGCGTCACTCGGAGCACTGTGGCGCATCGACAGCCGCACGGGTGCGATGACGCAGGTCGCCTCAGGCTTCTCCGGACCCACCAGCCTGTCCATCGCCGCGAACCGCGTGTACATCGCGGAGCTGTTCGGCGGACGGTGGGCCGGGGACGCTGGTGAGCATCGCCAAGGGCAAGGTGAAGGTGCAGGCCCACATCCGCCGTTGACGATCGCATGAAGAGACCCCCGCCGACCCGATTCGGCGGGGGTCTCGCGGTCTGCGACCGCGGTGGGAGCGCCACGCTCACCACGGCGCGGCGGTGGAGGCACCCGATCCGGTCAAGCTCTGCGCCGCGCACTGACAGTTGTACGCGCCGCAGGTGACGGCGGGGTGAACTGCGTGCCAATCCTTGGTGTGCCCGGCGTCCGCGATCTGGAAGCGCTTGCGGTCTCCGCCTAGAGCCGTCACGATGATCGCGGTTTCTTGCGCTTCCGGGTGCTGGAAGCGCTTGCAGAAGGTCGGCCACTCCTGTTACCGTCGCGGCACAGCCACCGGCGCGTCGACGCGCCCTTCCTGACGGAGCATCTGTGTCGAAGAAGACCTCTCTACGCCGTACCGCCCTGCTCGCCACCGCCGCACTCGTGGCATCCGGCCTGTCCTCTTTCGGCGTGCTGGCCGCACCCGCTGCGGCCGCCGACCGCACGGTGGCGCTCGTCGGCGACCTGCAGTCGGAGCTCGGCTGCGCCAGCGACTGGGCGCCGGACTGCGCCGAGACCGAGCTCGCCCCGACCGGAGCCGAGGGCATCTACTCGGCGGAGTTCGAGGTGCCGGCAGGCAGTTACGAGTACAAGGTCGCGCTCGACGACGGGTGGGACGAGGCGTACGGTCTGGACGGCGGCGGCGACAACATCCCGCTCACCGTTGCCGGGCCGGCGACCCTGCGGTTCACGTTCGACGACAGCATCAAGCGCGTCGGCGTCCAGGTCGAGGGGATGCAGCAGGGCTACACCGCTGCCGATGATGCGCTCATCGCCGAGCCCGTGCGCCAGGCGGGCTCCGACGAGCAGTTCTATTTCGTGATGACCGACCGCTTCGCCAACGGCGACTCGTCGAACGACACCGGCGGCATCGAGGGCGACCGGCTCGCCACGGGCTTCGACCCGACGAACAAGGGCTTCTTCCAGGGCGGCGACATCGCCGGCCTGCACGAGAAGCTCGATTACATCGAGGGGCTCGGCACGACAGCCATCTGGCTGACCCCCAGCTTCGCCAACAAGCCGGTGCAGGGCGCCGGTGCCGATGCGAGCGCCGGTTACCACGGCTACTGGGTGACCGACTTCACGCGCATCGACCCGCACCTGGGCACCAACGCCGAGCTCGAGGCGCTCATCGCCGACGCCCATGAGCGCGGCATCAAGGTGTACTTCGACATCATCACCAATCACACCGCCGACGTCGTCGACTACAGCGAGAAGCAGTACTCGTACATCGACCAGGCGACCGAGCCGTACAAGACCGCCGACGGCACCGCCTTCGATCCCGCCGAGTACGCCGGCACCGACGACTTCCCGGCCCTCGACCCGGCGACGAGCTTCCCCTACACTCCGGTGATCGCCGACGCCGAGAAATCGGCCAGGACCCCCGACTGGCTCAACGACCCCACTCTGTACCACAACCGCGGAAACTCCACCTGGTCAGGCGAATCCGTCACCTACGGCGACTTCGACGGTCTGGATGACCTGATGACCGAGCACCCGACCGTCGTCAACGGCTTCGTGAAGGTCTATCAGGACTGGATCGACCTCGGCATCGACGGCTTCCGCATCGACACCGTCAAGCACGTGAACTTCGAGTTCTGGCAGACCTGGACCGAGGATGTCCTCGACTACGCCCACGCACAGGGCAACGACGAGTTCTTCATGTTCGGCGAGGTGTACGACGCCGACCCGGTCAAGCTCGCACCCTATGTGCGCGACACCGACATGAACTCGGTGCTCGACTTCACCTTCCAGTCGTCGGCGGTCAGCTACGCCTCCGGCAACTCCGCCAAGGGCCTGCAGACCCTGTTCGCGGGCGACGACCGGTACACGACGGCCCACTCCAGCGCGACGGCGCTGCCGACCTTCCTCGGCAACCACGACATGGGCCGGGTCGGATCGTTCCTGCGCAGCACCGACGCCCCGCTGCAGCGCACCGAGCTCGCGAACGAGCTGATGTTCCTCACCCGTGGCCAGCCCGTGGTGTACTACGGCGACGAGCAGGGCTTCGCCGGCACAGGCGGCGACAAGGACGCCCGTCAGACGCTGTTCGCGACCCAGGTCGACGAGTACGAGAACCAGAACCTCATCACGGGCGAGAAGGCCGGATCCGTCGACCGCTACGACACCGACGCTCCGCTCTATGAGCACATCGCCGCCCTCTCGGCGCTGCGCGATGAGCATCCGGCGCTGAGCGGCGGCGCGCAGATCGAGCGTCATGCGGCATCCGGCGCCGGCGTCTACGCGTTCTCGCGCGTCGACGCCGACGAGAAGGTCGAATACCTCGTCGCCGTGAACAACGCGACCTCCGCCCAGACGGTCGACCTCACCACGCTCACCGGCGACGCCTCGTACAGCGTGCTGTACGGCGACGCGACGGCGCTGACGACCGATGCGGGTGCCGCGACGACGATCACTGTGCCCGCGCTCTCGGCAGTCGTCTGGAAGGCCGATGCCGCGGTAACCGCCCCCGCCGAAGCCGCGCCCGTGACGATCGCCGCTCCCGCTGCAGGTGCCGCTCTCAGCGGCCAGTCGCCCGTGCAGGCCGACATCGCCGACCAGTGGGCTCAGGCGAGCTTCGCCTGGCGCGTCGTCGGCTCCGACGAGTGGCACGCCCTCGGCACCGCCGAGGACACCGAGCCCCGCGTGTTCCACGACATCCGCGGACTGAAGAAGGGGACGCTGGTCGAGTACCGGACGGTGACGACGGATGCCGCGGGCGCACACTCCGCAGCATCCACCTACGCCTCGGTCGGCAACCAGGTCTCGCTCGCCGTTGAAGAGCAGCCCGAGTCGCCGATCGAGATGGTGACGGTGCCCGGCAGCCTCAACTCCGAGATGGGGTGCGCAGGCGACTGGGACCCGGCCTGCGAGAAGGCGAAGCTGACTCTGCGCGCGGACGGCGTCTGGGCCGGCACCTTCGACCTGCCCGCCGGTGACTACGATTACAAGGCCGCGATCGACGGCAGCTGGGCGATCAACTACGGCGCGAACGGCGTACTCGATGGCCCGAACGTCACCGTCAGCCACAAGGGCGGACCCATCACGTTCTACTTCGACCCGCGCACCAACGTCGTGCAGTCCAGCTCCGAGGGGCCGATCGTGACCCTTCCCGGCTCTCTGCAGGACGAGCTCGGCTGCGCCGCCGACTGGACGCCTGACTGCCTCGCCACCCTCATGGCCGATGGCGACCGTGACGGCGTCTACGAGTTCTCGACCGACGCGCTGCCCACCGGCGCCTACGAGCTGAAGGCCGCGCACGGTCTCAGCTGGGCCGAGAACTACGGCGTCGACGGCGCACGCGACGGCGCGAACTACTCGTTCAGCGCCACCGAGGGAAAGGTGACCTCCTTCCGCTACACGCTCGAGACGCACGTGCTCGAGATCTCCAGCGACGACGCGCCCCTGCCCGGCACCGGCGAGCTGCGCGCGCAATGGATCGATGAGGGCACCATCGCCTGGCCGGCCACACTCGGTGCGCCCGAGCGCGCGGCGTACGAGCTGCACGCATCCGCAGACGCCTCGGTGAAGGTGGCCGACGGCGAGGTGACCGGCGCCGACTCGATCGCGCTCGAGCGCGTCGACGGCGGGCTCACCGACGCGCAGAAGAAGCGCTTCCCCGCGCTCGCCGGCTACATCGCGCTGCGCGTTCCGGATGCCGATGCCGCGGCCCTGCTGAAGGGTCAGCTGGCCGTGGCGCAGCGTGACACCGCGGGCGCCCTCACGGCATTCACCGGTGTGCAGATCGCCGGCGTGCTCGACGACCTCTACGCCGACGAGGTGCAGAAGCAGAAGCTCGGCATCATGTTCAACGGGGTGAACCCGACCTTCCGCCTGTGGGCGCCGACCGCGCAGAGCGCCAGCCTGCTGACCTGGGACGCCGGCTCCGACGCCGAGCCCACGCGTCACAAGGCGGCTTACGACAAGGGCTCCGGTGTCTGGACGGTCAAGGGCAAGAAGGCCCTGAAGAACGACGAGTACCTGTGGGAGGTCGTCGTGTACGCCCCCGCCACGGGCGCGATCGAGACCAACAGGGTCACCGACCCGTACTCGGTCGCTCTGACCAAGAACTCCGAGCGCTCGGTCGCCGTCGACCTCACCGACAAGGCGTTCGCGCCGAAGGCCTGGAGCCGGACGAAGGCACCGGTGATCGACAAGCCCGTCGATCGCTCGATCTACGAGCTGCACATCCGCGACTTCTCCATCGGTGACACGACCGTGCCCGAGGGCGAGCGCGGCACCTACCTGGCGTTCACCCGTGACGGCGCCGGCGCGAAGCAGCTGCGTCAGCTGGCGGATGCCGGAATCAACACCGTGCACCTGCTCCCGTCGTTCGACATCGCCACCATCGAGGAGAACCGCGGCGCCCAGGCCCTGCCCGCGTGCGACCTCGCCTCGTACGGCCCGGCCGACACCGCGCAGCAGGCGTGCATCTCGGAGATCGCCGCGAAGGACGGCTTCAACTGGGGCTACGACCCGTACCACTACACGACCCCCGAGGGCTCGTACGCGGTGAACCCCGACGGCGGTGAGCGCGTCGCTGAGTTCCGCTCGATGGTCGGCGCGCTGCACGGCATGGGCCTGCAGGTCGTGCTCGACCAGGTGTTCAATCACACCGCGGCATCCGGCCAGGCCGACCGCTCGGTGCTCGATCGCGTGGTTCCCGGCTACTACCACCGCCTCAACGCCGCGGGTTCGGTCGAGACCTCGACCTGCTGCCAGAATGTGGCGACCGAGAACGAGGTGGCGCAGAAGCTCATGGTCGACTCTGTCGTCACCTGGGCGCGGCACTACAAGGTCGACGGCTTCCGCTTCGACCTGATGGGCCACCACTCCAAGGCCAACATGCTCGCGGTCCGTGCGGCTCTCGACGCCCTCACCCTCGAAGACGACGGCGTCGACGGCAAGGCCGTCTACCTGTACGGCGAGGGCTGGAACTTCGGAGAGGTCGCCGACAACGCGCTGTTCGAGCAGGCGACGCAGGGCCAGCTGGGCGGCACCGGCATCGGCACGTTCAACGACCGCCTGCGCGACGCCGTGCACGGCGGCAGCCCCGTCGACGGATCGTCGACCTTCCGTCAGGGTTTCGGCACCGGTCTCGGCACCGATCCCAACGGCGATGCGATCAACGGCAGCGCCGAGCAGGCGGTCGCCGACCTCGGGCATGACACCGATCTGGTCAAGCTCGGCCTCGCCGGCAATCTGCGCGACTACACGTTCACCACCAGCGACGGCAAGGTCACCGCGGGTGAGGACATCGACTACCGCGGCGCCCGCGCCGGATACGCGGATCAGCCTGACGAGACGATCAACTACGTCGACGCGCACGACAACGAGACGCTCTACGACCTGTCGGTCTTCAAGCTGCCCGTCGGCACCTCGATGGCTGACCGGGTGCGCATGAACACGCTGTCGCTCGCGACCGTGACGCTTTCGCAGTCGCCGTCGTTCTGGCACGCCGGCACCGAGCTGCTGCGCTCGAAGTCGCTCGACCGCAACAGCTACGACTCGGGTGACTGGTTCAACCGCGTCGACTGGACCGGGCAGGAGTCGACGTTCGGCTCGGGGCTGCCGATGGCCGCCGACAACGAGGAGAAGTGGGGCCTCATGCGCCCGCTGCTCGAGAACGCCTCCCTCAAGCCGCAGGCCGCCGACATGGCGGCGGCCGAGGCCGCGGCGCTCGACCTGCTGCGCGTGCGCGGCGAGGTGGACCTGCTGCGCCTCGGCTCGGCGGAGCTGATCCAGCAGAAGGTCACCTTCCCCGACGGGGGAGCGGATGCTGCCCCCGGCGTCATCGTGATGCAGATCGACGACACCGCCGGCCCGGACGTCGACACCGAGCTCGACGGCGCGCTGGTCGTGTTCAACGCCTCGCCGGAGCCCGTGTCGCAGACGGTCGACGGCCTCGCCGGCCGGTCGTTCGCCCTGACCCCCGCGCAGGCGAAGGGTGCGGACGCGGTCGTCAAGACCACGACGTGGGTTGCCGAGAGCGGCACCGTCACCGTCCCCGCGCGTTCGGTCGCGGTGCTCGTCGACGCCCAGGACGGCGGCTCGGAGCCCGGCCAGCCGACGGAGCCCGAAGAGCCGACGGAGCCCGGCGAGCCCACTGAGCCCGGCGAGCCTACGGAGCCCGGTCAGCCGACGGAGCCCGAAGAGGCAGCGGAGGACGTCGCGCTCGAGCTCTCAGCGCACACCGTCGAGCAGGGCGGCGCCGTGAGCGCGACGGTGACCGGTCTCGCCCCCGGCGAGCAGATCGCCGCGGCCGTGCACAGCGAGCCCATGGTCGTTCGCGGCATCCCCGCGGCCGACGCAGACGGCACCGTGCGCTTCGACGTCGCGATCCCCGACGACTTCGCCGTCGGCGCGCACACGCTCTTGGTCACCTCCGACACACGGGCGCCCCTGCGCGCGACGCTGACC
>NZ_DAMDLU010000036.1:0-11570 GCF_032084865.1 Microbacterium sp. | reverse complement strand
GTCACCGGCGCCTCCGCACCCTGGGGCCTGCTCATAGCCGCGCTGCTGCTGCTCGCCCTCGGCGCAGGGCTTGTGGTGTGGCGTCGGCGCCGGGGCGACGGTGCCCTCGCCGACTGAGCCCACCGCCCCGCACGCGAGAGCGCCGGTCACCCGAGGGTGACCGGCGCTCTCGGTGCGGCGATCAGCTCGTGATCGTCACTCCGCCGAAGGCGGGGTGACCGAGATGAGCGCTGCGGTGTTGCTCTGCATCGCCTTCTTCACGGTGATCACGGTGCCGTAGCCGACGCCCGCATCCGCCGGGTTGCCCGATCCGAGGATCGTGTTGCCCAGGTCGAGACCGTAGAGGTCGGTGGCCGGGGAGCCGTCCGCGTTCACGACGCGAGTGGTGTACGGCGCATCGCCGACCGACGGCACGACGACGGAGGCGTCGCGCAGGCGGTAGTACAGGTCGTCACCACGGACCTCGATGCCTGGCACCCAGCCCTTGTCATCGGTGAAGGTGCTCACCGGCGACTGCGGGGCGATCGTGGTGCACGCCTCCTTGTAGTTCTCGTCGACGGAGCAGTCCTTGAACGCGTACGTCGGCTGGAGGCCGAACGCGGCGTTCGACGACTGCGCGCGGCTGGAGATGTTCTTCAGCGGCGACGGATCC
Organism: Microbacterium sp.; assembly: GCF_032084865.1. Lineage (GTDB taxonomy): Bacteria > Actinomycetota > Actinomycetes > Actinomycetales > Microbacteriaceae > Microbacterium. Next base: position 10,918 of record NZ_DAMDLU010000036.1, on the reverse strand, counting down.
ATCGCGGCCTGCGCGCCGGTGCGGCGCAGCGGGTCGAAGTGGCTGTCGACGAGAAGCAGGCCGCCCTTGGCGCCCCAGCTCGGCAGCGCCGTGTGGTTGGAGGCCACGTGGTTGGTGTCGCCGTAGGTGGTGTCGCGGTACCAGACCAGTGCGCCCGGTGCGTTGTACGGCACCTTCTCCACCTTCCACGCCTCGTCGCTGTACACCGTGGTGTAGCCGTACTTCAGGCCCTCGTCGAAGCCGTCGAGGTTGCGCCACTCGACCAGGTAGTACTGCGCCTTGATCTGGGTGCCGCTGTCGTGGTGCCAGCCGGTGCCGGTCGTGTCGGTCCACGTGCCGACGGATGCCGTCCAGCCGTTGTCACCGGATTCGACGTCGTCGGTCCACACCTCGGTGCCCGCGCTGGTCAGCGCGAAGTCGTCGGCGAACCATCCGCGCTCCTCGAACGCGGCGTCGGTCGCCTGACGCAGGCGCACTTGGATGTCCTGACCGGCGAACGCGGTCAGGTCGATGTAGTCGTGACGCCATCCGTCGCTCGAGCCGGTCAGGCCGTACTTCTTGCCACCGAAGTCCTTCATGCGACCGTTCGGGTCGGAGTAGCCGTCGTCGGTGGAGACCAGGTTGCCCGCCTCGTCGAAGACCTTCTGCTCGGCCCAGGTGCTGCCACCGTCGGTCGACACCTCGACGAAGCCGAAGTCCCAGTCCTCCTCGATGACGTAGTCGTTCCACATCCAGAACCGCGCGTCTGCGGGCACGTCGTCGATCGACCGGCTCAGCGTGACATCGGCCCAGCTCTGGTCGGCGCCGGAGTACCACATGTCGGCGCCGCTGTGCGGGGTGGTCAGGACGATCTTCTTGTCGGGCAGGTTGATCTTGATGCCGTCCTCGGTGCCCTTCTTCGGGCGCGAGGTCTGGCCGACCTTGACGGTGCTGGACCTGTCGCCGGGGTTCACGACCTTCGGGTCGACCCAGCCGAGCACCCACTTGTCCCAGAGGCCCATGTGGGTCGGCATCGACTGGAAGATCGGGCCCGAGTGCGAGCCCGAGCTCATCAGATCCCAGAAGTCGATGTCGGAGTTGCCGGCGTTCGACGTGTCGTACAGGTCGGGGAGTCCCAGATCGTGGCCGTACTCGTGGGCGAAGACGCCCACACCCGAGTCCTCGGGCTGAACGATGTAGTTGGAGATCTTCAGGTCGGTTCCCGGGATCGACGCCCCGCCGGCGACAGCCGACGAGTGCGCCCAGATGGCGTAGGTGCCCTCGGCACCGCCGCCGCCGGACTTGTCGGCGCCCGCGTGCACGAGCACCACATGGTCGATCACGCCGTCGGGCTCGAGCACGTTGCCGTCGCCGTCACGGTCGCCCTGATCCTCGATGTCGTAGTCGGCCCACGGGAAGTCCGGGTTCTGCGCCGCCACGGCGGCGACGGCGTCGATGGGCAGCTGCCCAGGTCCGAGCGGGTTGTCGGGGTGGCCCTGCATGTCCTGCATGGGGCCCGCCTCCCAGGCGCCGGCGGCGTTCTTGTGGCAGACGGTCGCACCGTAGTAACCCTCGGAATGCGGCACGGTGACCCATTCGGTGGCGGAGCCGCTGAGCGAGTATCCGCCGCGCGACATCTCCTCGTACATGTTCTTCATCGTGTAGCCCGAGATATCGAAGCCGGGCTTGCCGTCGGGACCGGTGAGGTCGGTGCGCACGCGCTCGGTGATGCCCTCGTCGGTGAACAGCATCTTGTTGAAGTGCTCACTCGAGAAGTCCGGCACCCACATCGAGTTGTTGTCGAGATGCGCGGTGTCGGCCGGGTTCGGGATGTTGTTGTGCAGGGTCGGACCCTGCACGCTGCCCGGCTTGCAGTCGGTGGCGCCGAACTCGGTCGGCACGTACAGGTCGCTGAAGTCGTCGGTGCCGTCGAACTCGACGAGGATCGTGAGCAGCTTCGCCTGCTGCGTGGTCTTCGCCTTCTTCAGCTGCTTCGGGCTCTTGCCCGTCTTCAGGGACTTCGCCTCGGTCTTGGCCAGCTGCGCTGCGGCCTTCGGGTTGCCCTGGGCGAACTTCTGGTCATGCGCGGCGGCCCGCTCGAAGGCCTTTCCGCTCACCGAGCGCTTCTGCTGACCGCTGGTATCGGCGATGGGCGTGTCGGCGGGCACCTCGACGATGCTGTCGGTGCGCGGAGCGACATAGTTCATGTAGTACTCGCCGGCTCCGATCTCGGGCGCCGCCATCGGCGTCCCGCTGTCGGGCGACGGGGCCGCCGTCGCGGTCGCGCCGCCGAAGGCTGTGAGGCCCGCGGCTGCGATCACGAAGGCGGACGTCGCGGCCACCGCGCGTCGTCGCGCTGGGGCAGTCCGTTGTGACATTGCTTCTCCCTCCGGACACCGTCGCGCAGGGGTCTCGCAACGGTGCGAATGACGCGCCCCGGTTGGAGCGCCATATACGGGTCTACCTGTCGAAACGCTGAGAGGGAAGAGGAAACGCAGGAAATCTTGAGCCGATGCAAAGCTGGGGCTCGGCTTAAGGGTGTTAGTAGGTAGTCCTAGTAATTAGCCGGGTGGCCGCGTATCGTGGTCAGTGTGCCAAAGACGGCGCAGAGGAGTGTCACACAATGACTCGGATGATCCCCCACTTCATAGGCGGAAAGCACGTCGAACCCACCGGCGGCCGCGTGGCCGACGTCTTCGAGCCGAGCACGGGCGCCGTGCAGGCCCGCGTCCCGCTCGCCACAACCGACGAGGTTCGCGCGGCGATCGACGTCGCCGAGGCCGCGCAGTCCGCCTGGGCCGCCACGAATCCGCAGAAGCGAGCGCGCGTGCTGATGCGCTTCGTCGATCTCGTGAACCGTGACATGGACGAGATCGCCCGCCTGCTCTCAAGCGAGCACGGCAAGACCTTCGACGACGCCAAGGGCGACGTGCAGCGCGGGCTCGAGGTCATCGAGTTCTGCATCGGCGCTCCGCATCTGCTCAAGGGCGAGTACTCCACCGGCGTCGGCACCGGCATCGACGTCTACTCGATGCGCCAGCCGCTGGGTGTCGTGGCCGGCATCACCCCGTTCAACTTCCCGGCCATGATCCCGCTGTGGAAGGCCGGACCAGCCCTCGCATCCGGCAACAGCTACGTGCTCAAGCCGAGCGAGCGCGACCCCTCCGTGCCGGTGAAGCTGGCCGAGCTGTTCCTCGAGGCGGGCCTTCCGGCCGGCGTCTTCAACGTCGTGCACGGCGACAAGGAGGCGGTGGATGCCCTGATCACCGACCCCCGCATCCAGGCCGTGGGCTTCGTCGGATCCACCCCGATCGCCGAGTACATCTACACGACCGCGACCGCGAACGGGAAGCGCGCCCAGTGCTTCGGCGGCGCCAAGAACCACCTCATCGTCATGCCGGATGCCGACCTCGATCAGGTCGCCGACGCCCTGATGGGCGCCGGTTTCGGGTCGGCGGGCGAGCGCTGCATGGCCATCTCGGTCGCGGTTCCGGTGGGGGAGGAGACGGCGGATGCCCTTGCCGCCAAGCTCACCGAGCGCGTCGCCGAGCTGAAGGTCGGGCCGTCGCTCGAGGAGGGCATGGACTACGGCCCTCTGATCACTCGCGACGCCGTGAACCGGGTCACCGGCTACATCGAGCAGGGCCTCGACGAGGGCGCCACGCTGCTCGCGGATGGCCGAGGGTTCTCGGTCGACGGCCACCAGGAGGGCTTCTATCTCGGCCCGACACTGTTCGACCACGTTACGACCGACATGGCGATCTATCGCGAAGAGATCTTCGGCCCGGTGCTCGTGATCGTGCGCGCCGCCGACTACGAAGAGGCGCTGGCAATGGCATCCGACCACGAATACGGAAACGGGGTGTCGATCTTCACCCGCGACGGCGACGCCGCGCGCGACTTCACCGCCCGCGTGAACGTGGGCATGGTCGGCGTGAACGTGCCCATCCCCGTGCCGATCGCGTACTTCACCTTCGGCGGCTGGAAGCGCAGCGGGTTCGGCGACCTCAACCAGCACGGCACCGACGCGTTCCGCTTCTACACGAAGACCAAGACGGTGACGAGCCGCTGGCCCTCCCACGGAGTCCGCGACGGCGCGAGCTTCGTCATCCCCACGATGTCCTAGGAGCCGGAGCCATGACAATGATCGAACCGACCACCGTCACCGCCGAGGAGCGCGAGGCGATCCTCGACGCCGTGCGCGAGTACGCCGAGATCGAGCTCGCCCCGCACGCCGCCGAGCGCGACGAGAAGCACATCTTCCCGCGGGAGTCGCTGCATCGCGGCGGCGAACTGGGCCTGGGCGGCATCTACGTCGGCGAGCAGTTCGGCGGCACGGCCCTGAGCCGCACCGACACCGTCGCCATCTTCGAGGAGCTCGCGAAGGGCGACCCCGCGGTCGCCGCGTACATCTCCATCCACAACATGGTGGCGTGGATGATCGACACCTACGGCGACGACGATCAGCGCGCGCAGTGGCTGCCGGCGCTGACCGCCATGCAGCAGTTCGGCGGCTACTGCCTCACCGAGCCGGGCGTCGGCTCCGATGCCGCGAACCTCGCCACCAGCGCGACGCGTGACGGCGACGATTACCTGCTCACCGGAGTGAAGCAGTTCATCTCGGGCGCCGGCGAGGCCGCGGTGTACGTGGTGATGGCGCGCACCGGTGAGGCCGGCTCGGGAGCGAAGGGCATCTCGGCGTTCCTCGTGCCGGGCGACGCCGAGAACCTCAGCTTCGGCGCACCCGAGAAGAAGATGGGCTGGCACGCGCAGCCCACTCGTCAGGTGATCTTCGACGGGGTGCGGGTTCCGGCATCCGCCATGCTCGGCGACGAGGGGCGCGGCTTCACGATCGCCATGTCGGCGCTCAACGGCGGCCGGTTGAACATTGCGGCCTGCTCGCTGGGCGGTGCACAGTGGGCGATCGAGAAGGCCGTGCAGTACGTGCACGAGCGGGTCGCCTTCGGCGAGCCGCTCGCCGAGAAGCAGTCGATCCTGTTCGCGATCGCCGACATGCGCACCGAGCTGCAGGCGGCTCGGCTGATGGTGCGCGACGGCGCGCAGGCGGTGGATGAGAAGGCTCCGGATGCCACGATGCGGTGCGCCATGGCGAAGCGCTTCGCCACCGACGCGGGCTTCGAGGTCGCCAACCACGCGCTTCAGCTGCACGGCGGCTACGGCTACCTGCAGGACTACGGCCTCGAGCGGGTCGTGCGCGACCTGCGCGTGCACCAGATCCTGGAGGGGACGAACGAGATCATGCGGCTCATCGTCGGACGCGAGATGCTGCGCCCCTCGGGGTCGGCGTCGCTCCAGCGCAGCGGCGGAAACCAGATGCGGAGCGCATCATGACCCGCATCGCGTTCCTCGGTCTCGGACACATGGGCCTGCCCATGGCACGCAACCTCGTCAAGGCCCGGCACGAGGTGCACGGGTTCGACCTCGTGCCGGCAGCGATCGACGCGGCGCGCGCGGCGGGCATCCCGGTGGCGACGAGCGGCGCGGAGGCAGTGACGGATGCCGAGGTCGTGATCACGATGTTCCCCGCCGGGAAGCACGTGATCGCCGCCTACCAGGATGAGCTGCTCGCCGCGGCGCGGCCGGACACGCTGTTCATCGAGTCGTCGACGATCGCAGTCGACGAGGCGCGCACGGCGCACGAGCTCGCGATCGCCGCCGGGCATCGCAACATCGACGCCCCCGTCTCGGGCGGCGTGGTCGGCGCCGAGAACGGCACCCTCGCGTTCATGGTCGGCGGGTCCGACGACGACTTCGCCGCGGCGCTGCCGCTGCTCGAGGTCATGGGAAAGCGCATCGTGCACTGCGGCGGTCCGGGCCTCGGCCAGGCGGCGAAGGTGTGCAACAACATGGTGCTCGCGGTGTCGCAGATCGCCGTCGCCGAGGCGTTCGTGCTCGGCGAGCGGCTCGGCCTGGAGCACCAGGCGCTGTTCGACGTCGTCTCACAGGCATCCGGTCAGTGCTGGTCGATCACGACCAACTGCCCCGTTCCCGGGCCCGTGCCGACGAGTCCCGCCAACCGCGATTACCAGCCCGGATTCGTCGGAGCGCTCATGGCGAAGGACCTCGGGCTCGCGCTGCAGGCGATCGAGCAGACCGGAACGGATGCCAGGATGGGCCGGCTCGCGCAGCAGCTGTACGCCGCGTTCGCCGACGGCGCGGGGGCCGGTCGTGACTTCTCGGGCATCATCACCGACATCCGCGAGGGCACGGTCTGAGGGGACTGGTCGGCTGGGCCCATTTGGCTGCCTCGTGCGCGAGGATGCAGCCATTCAGGACCAGTCGCGGCCGGGCGGGCGGGGGCGGACCGCGCGGGCGCAGCCTCAAGGACCTCGGCTGGGCCCATATGGTCGCCTCGCGCGCGAGGATGCAGCCATATGGGACCAACGGCGGGCAGCCCGAGGGCGGCGACGTCGGGTCGACCTGAGATACTGGAGGCGCCGCAACGTGGCGGCGAGAGGGGAGCGACATGTCCGAGTACGAGACGATCCTTGTCGAACAGCGAGGACGGGTGGGCTGGATCACCCTCAACCGGCCGGAGGCGCTGAACGCGCTGAACGGCCAGGTCTCCGAGGAGGTCGCGGCCGCGGCATCCGTCTTCGATGCTGACGACGGCGTCGGCGCGATCGTGGTGACCGGCTCAGAACGCGCGTTCGCCGCGGGCGCCGACATCAAGGAGATGGAATCGAAGACCGGCGCCGAGATGCTCGACACCGACCACTTCGGTGCGTGGACCCGTTTCGCCGCGGTGCGGACTCCCGTGATCGCCGCCGTATCGGGCTACGCGCTCGGCGGCGGCTGCGAGCTGGCGATGATGTGCGACATCATCCTCGCCGCCGACACCGCCACGTTCGGCCAGCCCGAGATCAACCTCGGCGTCGTGCCGGGCATGGGCGGCACGCAGCGGCTCATCCGCGCGGTCGGGTACTACAAGGCCGCCGAGCTCATCCTGTCGGGTCGACTGATCAAGGCCGACGAGGCGGAGCGCATCGGCCTCGTCTCGCGCGTGGTTCCGGCAGCCGACCTGCTCGATGAGACGACCGCGCTCGCCGAGACGATCGCGTCGAAGTCGCTGCCGTCGCTGTACGCGGCCAAGGCGACGCTGGATGCCGCGATGGAGACCACCCTCGCAGCCGGCCTCGACGTCGAGAAGCGTCAGTTCGCCGCGCTGTTCGACACGGCGGACCAGAAGGAGGGGATGGCCGCGTTCCGTGAGAAGCGCCCCCCTCATTTCCAGCACCGATGAGCATCGCCATGGAAGCGCTGCCTGACGACGACGACCTGACCCTCTCCGAGGCCGACCGGCGCGAGCTCGTGCAGTGGACGGTGGCATGCGCCGAACGGATGCTGCCGCTGTTCCTCGCCGAACGTCCGCACGACCCCCGTCCCCGAGAAGCGCTGGATGCCGCAGAGGCGTTCCTGCGCGGTGAGCTCAGCATCGACGAGGTGCGTGAGCGGGCGTTCGCCTGCCATGCCGCGGCCCGGGAGTCGACGGACGCGAACGCCATCGCCGCCGCGCGCGTGTGCGGGCAGGCGGCGGCGGTCGCGCACATGGCCGGGCACGCCCGGCAGGTGCCCCGCTATACGGCGAAGGCGTTCCCCGGCGACCGATCGCGTCGCGACGAGGAGCTCGCCTGGCAGCGGATGCGCGTGCCCGAGCGCTTCGACCACTACGTCTACGAGGGCGACTGAGCGCACGCATCGCGCGCCGGGCGATTCTCGCGAGACTTGCTTTCCAGCACGAGACGGCGCCTCTGGAGCACCGTCTCATGCGGGAACGCACGTCTCACGGCCGGTGGCACGAGAAGCCGCGATCAGACGGCGGTGCGCAGCTCTGCGAAATGGGCGCTGATCGCGTCGTTGCGCTCGGTGATCACCCGGATCAGGTGCCGGCGCATGGCCACGGCATCCACGACTCGCCCCAGCGGGCCGAGCGGAGAGCGGAAGTCGATCGTGTCGCGCATGAGAGTGGCGCCGTCGAGAGGCACGAACTCGTGCGTGTGCACGAATGACCCGAACGGTCCGCGAACCTGACGGTCACGGAAGCGACGAGGGCGATCGACGTCGAACACGAGCGAGGTCATCCGGAACCGCAGGCCGAAGTGCCGGGCGCTCCAGGTGATCTGCTCACCCTCCTCGAGGCGGCCCGACGTGCGTCCCGATGCGACGCGCTCGCCGTGCGAGCGCTGCGACGCGAGGTGCAGGCCCACGTCGAGCGAGACGTCGAACACGTCATCCGGCGGCGCGGGGATGACGCGCTCGAGACTGAACGACGGCATCAGAGCGGGTCGGGCAGCGGGCGCGGATCGGTGAAGTCGCCGGCGTTCTTGCGCAGCCGGGCGACGATGCCGACCAGGGATGCCGCATCATCGGCGTCGAGGCCGGGGGAGGAGAACACCTCGGTGTTCAGCGCCGCCGTGGCGCGCTCGACGAGGTCGCGACCGGACTCGGTGAGGGTCAGCAGCGCGGCGCGTCCGTCATGCGGATGCGGGTCGCGACGCACCAGGCCGTCGCGCACCAGGCGCTCGGCGGTGCTGGTGACGCTCGTCGCGTGCACCTGCAGACGGGCCACGACGCTCGACAGCGGCAGGGTGCCGGTGCGGCTGAACGCGAGCAGGCGCAGCACCTCGTAGCGGGCGAAGGTGACCTCGAAGGGCTTGAGAGCTGCATCCACTCGCGCCAGCAGCAGCTGCTGCGCGCGCATGACCGAGGTGACCACGGCCATGCCCTCGGCGGCGTCGGTCCAGCCGTGCGCGAGCCACTGCCTCTTCGCCTCGGCGAGCGGGTCGATGGGAAGCGGTCGGGGACGGGCCATGCGTCAACGGTAGCGCGTCGATCCGGTCCGATCCGGTTGCCGCGAAACTCAGTACCATGGGAACTGAGACCCAAGATCACCCCCGTGGTGAGGTGTGCTCAGATGCCGTGTCGCCGACTGTGCCCCAAGCGGATGCTTGGTTTTGGTGGCGATGCGAGTAGGATCGATACCGGCGAGAGGGAGGTTCGATGAAGATCTACGTCCTGGTGAAGGAAGTGCCCGACACCTACGGAGACCGCAAGCTCGATCTCGAGACCGGTCTGGCTGACCGAGCGGCAGGCGATGTCGTGCTCGACGAGATCACCGAGCGTGCGCTCGAGGTCGCGCTGTCGTACGCCGACAAGAACCCCGGCACCGAGGTCGTGAGCCTGTCGATGGCCCCCGAATCGGCGACCGCATCCGTTCGCCGGTCACTTGCCATCGGCGCAGATTCGGCGATCCACATCGTGGACGAAGAGCTGCGCGGAGCCGACCTGACCCTCACGGCGGAGGTGCTCGCCGCCGCGGTACGTCGGGGCGAGCCCGACCTGGTCATCACCGGCAACCTCTCCACCGACGGCGTGGGCGGCGTCATCCCCGCGATGCTCGCCGAGCACCTCGGCTGGGCGCAGGCGACTGCGCTGAGCGCGGTCGAGATCGGCGACGGTCAGCTGACCGGCACCCGCGCCGGCGACGCGGGCACGCAGGACGTCACCGTTGCGCTGCCGGCGGTCATCTCCATCACGGAAGCGCTTCCGGATGCCCGCTTCCCCAACTTCAAGGGCATTATGGCCGCGAAGAAGAAGCCCCTCGAGGTGCTCTCGCTGGCCGACCTGGGCGTGTCAGCAGACCCGACACTCGCCCCTCGCACGATCATGACGAGTGTTTCTGAGAAGCCCGCGCGCGCCGCCGGTGTCAAAATCACCGACGAGGGTGACGCGGCGGCGCAGCTCGTCGAATTCCTCGCGCAGAACAGGCTGGTGTGACATGGCGTACCCCGAGAAGTCGATCCTCGTCCTCGTCGACGTCGACCTGTCCGGCGCTGCAGCCAGCAGCACGGCCGCCCTCATCGGCGCCGCCTCGACGATCGGAGCGCCGGTGGCGGTCATCGTCGGCGGCAGTCAGGCTGCGACCGATGCAGCGGCTCAGGCCGGAGCTCAGGTCGTGCTCACGGCCCCCGGCGACGCATTGTCGCTGACCGTGCCGGTTGTCGACGCCCTGCAGACCGCATACCGCCAGGTGCGACCGGATGCCGTGCTGATCTCGAACTCCATCGCCGGTCGTGACGTGGCGGGCCGCTTCGCCGTGCGTGAGAAGCTCGCCCTCTCGGTCGATGTGATCGGCGTCTCGCGCGACGATGAAGGCGTGACCGCGCAGCACTCCGTCTACGGCGGCTCGTACCTCACCGACTCGGCGCCCACCTTCGGGACTCCCGTCATCACCGTTCGGCAGGGAGCGGTCGATGTCCGCGCCGAGGCGGTCGCCTCGCCCGCGGTGGAGGAGCTGTCGGTCACGGCATCCGGCGCCGCAGCCGCGACCGCAGGCGACATCGCCGCCGAGGAGAAGACGTCGTCGCGGCCCGAGCTGCGCGGAGCCACCCGAGTCGTCTCAGGCGGCCGCGGGCTGGGTTCGAAGGAGAAGTTCGTGCTGGTCGAGCAGCTGGCCGACGCGCTCGGCGCGGCCGTCGGCGCCTCGCGTGCCGCGGTGGATGCCGGCTACATCCCTTACGCGCACCAGGTCGGGCAGACCGGTGTCTCGGTGTCGCCGCAGCTGTATGTCGCGCTCGGCATCTCGGGTGCGATCCAGCACCGCGCGGGCATGCAGACCGCGAAGACGATCGTGGCGATCAATAAGGACGGCGACGCTCCGATTTTCGACGTCGCCGACTTCGGCATCGTCGGTGACGTGTTCACCGTAGTGCCGCAGGTGATCGAGGCGCTCGAAGCCCGGAAGAAGTGACCATGGCCGGATCGATCCGCCGCGGCCTCCCGCGGGTGAAGGGCGGCGAGCCGTGGCCTCCCGCCACCGAGGTCGACTCTGTCGTCGGCACGGTCGCCTCCGAGTCGGTTGCTGAATCGCCGAGGGCACCGGTCGCCGTCGAGAACGCCATCTCGTCGTATGGCGCTG
>NZ_DAMDLU010000035.1:13543-21931 GCF_032084865.1 Microbacterium sp. | reverse complement strand
GCGCTCCGCCGACGGCGCGGAAGACGCGGGGAGCCGCGCGGCCCGCTCGAGGAACGACCGGATGCGTCCGAGCGCGGCATCCGCTTCCGCGAACGACGACGGGGTCAGATCGAGGCTCGAGCGGTAGTGCGCTGCGGCGAGCGCGTAGCGCACGACCAGCGGCTGTTGGGCTGCGAGAACGTCGGCTGCCAGGGTGAAGTTGCCCAGCGACTTCGACATCTTCTGACCGCCCACCATGACGAGTCCGTTGTGCAGCCAGTACCGCGCGAAGCCGTCGCCGGCGGCGGTCGACTGCGCGAGCTCGTTCTCGTGGTGCGGGAAGCGCAGGTCGAGTCCGCCGCCGTGGATGTCGAAGTCGGCACCCAGGTAGCGCTTCGACATCGCCGAGCATTCGATGTGCCAGCCGGGACGACCGCGGCCCCACGGCGAATCCCACGCGGCATCAGGCTGCTCGTCGCTCTTCGCGCCCTTCCAGAGCGCGAAGTCCTGCGGGTTCCGCTTGCCCCGAGGGTCGGCGTCCGCCGCCGCCTCCATGGCGTCCACGGACTGATGCGTGAGCGAGCCGTACTCCGGCCAGGAGCGCACGTCGAAGTACACGTCGCCCGAGCCGTCGGCGGCGGCATACGCGTGACCACGCTCGATGAGGGTCGCGATCAGGTCGTGCATCTGCGGGATGGATCCGGTCGCGCGCGGCTCGTAGGTGGGCGGCAGGATGCCGACTGCGGCATAGGCCTGCGAGAACTCCTGCTCCACGCGATACGCGAGCGCCCACCACGGCTCGGCCTCGGTCGCATTCGCGAGCACCTTGTCGTCGATGTCGGTCACGTTGCGCACGAACGTGACCCGCTCGTACCGGTACGCGAGCCAGCGACGCAGCAGGTCGAAGCTCAGTGCGGCGCGCACGTGGCCGATGTGCGGGCTGGACTGCACGGTGGGTCCGCAGACGTACATCGTCACGTTCGAGGCATCGAGCGGGGCGAAGTCGCGCAGCTGCTGTGCGCGGGTGTCGTACAGGCGGATCGTCACTGCACAAGACTAGCGGGGCGGCGCGGCGCGCACCTGGGCGTGCGCTCCCCCGTCAGATCCGGTGGATGAGCGCGACCGCGGTCACCGCGACGCCCTCGCCGCGACCGGTGAACCCGAGGCCGTCGGTCGTGGTCGCCGAGACCGTGACCACCGCACCTCCCAGCGCGGCCGAGAGCACCTGCTCCGCTTCGCCGCGGCGGGCGCTGAACCGGGGTCGGTTGCCCTGGAACTGCACCGACACGTTGCCGATCGCGAAGCCCGCCTCGGCCAGCATCGTCGCGGTGCGCGCGAGGAACACATCGGCGTGCGCTCCCGCGTACTCGGGGTGGGCGGTGCCGAAGTGCTGCCCGATGTCGCCGAGCCCGGCCGCGCCCAGCAGGGCGTCGACCATGGCGTGTGCCACGGCATCCCCGTCGGAATGCCCCGACAGCGGCTGCTCACCCGGCCACTCCAGGCCGGCGAGCCACAGGTTGCCCTCGCCGCCGAAGGCGTGCACGTCCGTGCCGACGCCGATGCGAGGCAGCGCGAGAGCGCCCGCAGCGAGCAGCAGCCGCGCGCGCTCGAGATCGCCGGGAGTGGTGATCTTGAAGGCGCGCTCCGATCCGGTGATGCGGCGCACGGCGCCCCCCGCCGCGGCGAACAGGGCGGCATCGTCGGTGTGATCCTGCCCGGCCGCCAGGGCCGTGGCGTACGCGTCCTGCAGAGCCGCCCGCGGAAAGCCCTGGGGGGTCTGCGCGGCGGCGAGAGCAGAGCGGTCGACGGGACCGGTGACCTCGTCACCGTCGACTCTCTTGAGCGTGTCGACGACGGCGAGCGCGGGGATGACGCCGGTCTCCGTCACCGCGGCCGCCACGGCGTCGAGCTGCGATGCCGGGGTGAGGGCGCGCGCCGCGTCGTGCACGAGCACGACGCGCACGTCGTCGTGCAGGGCATCCAGCCCCGCGGAGACCGACCCCTGGCGGGTCGCCCCTCCGGTCACGACCGTCGCGAGATGGCGGCGTTCTCCGGCGGATGCGGCGATCTCGGCGTCCACCTGCGTCTCCCACCCCGCCGGCGCCACCACGACGACCTGCATCGGGGCGGCGGCGAACACACCGTCCAGCGCGTGACGCAGCACGGTGCGGCCGTCGACGTCGACGAGCGCTTTGGGCACTCCGGCACCGAGTCGCGTACCGGAGCCGGCGGCGACGACGATGATCGCGGTGGTGGGGGTCGAAGGCGCAGTCACCCTCTCACGCTATCGCGGCCCCGCAGCATGCGAAGAGGGCGGACGCCGCAGCATCCGCCCTCTTCGCAGTCAGTCGTCTGCGCGCTCGTCAGGAGGCGAGCACCTCGTCGAGCAGAGCGCCGGCCTTGTCCTCGTCGACCTTCTCGGCCAGAGCGAGCTCCGACACGAGGATCTGACGGGCCTTGGCGAGCATGCGCTTCTCACCCGCGGAGAGACCGCGATCCTGATCGCGGCGCCACAGGTCGCGCACGACCTCGCTCACCTTGATCACATCGCCCGAGGCGAGCTTCTCCAGGTTCGCCTTGTAGCGGCGCGACCAGTTGGTGGGCTCTTCCGTGAACGGGGCGCGCAGCACCTCGAAGACGTTCTCGAGACCCTCCTTGCCGATCACGTCGCGAACGCCGACCAGGTCGACATTCTCGGCAGGAACCTCGATGATGAGATCACCCTGCGTGACGTTGAGCTTCAGGTACTTCTTGGTCTCCCCCTTGATCACGCGGTCCTTGACCTCGATGATCGTCGCGGCTCCGTGGTGCGGATAGACGACGGTTTCGCCAACCTCAAAAAGCATAAAAACGTGTCCTTTCGGCAATCTCCAGCATACCACAGCCGTTATGCAGTAAGGTACGCGCCGACCTCCTCGAGAGCGGCATCTGTCCTCGCCGCGCATGACAGACCCACTACACTTGTGCAGGACACCCGTCGCACCTCAGGAGGATCCGTGAACTCGCGCTCTGCTGCGTCCATCGCTCCGCGTCTCGTCGCCGTCATCGCCCTGGGCTCGGCGCTCGCGCTCGGCACGACGGGATGCACCTTCATCACGCACCAGGCGACGACGAACCCCTACCCGGCATCCGATGGCGTGCCCTTCGACGAGACCGGCGGCGATGTCGTCGCGCGCAACGTCTTCGTGGTCACCACGGAGGACGGCGAAGTGGGCAACCTCGTCGGCGCGTTCATCAACGAGGGCTCGAAGAGCAGCACGGTCGACATCGACGTCGCGGGCGAGCAGCTCACGCTGCGTGTGCCCAGCGAGGATCGCGTCAGCCTCGGCGCCGACAAGATGCCGCTGCGCATCGAGAACCTCGGCGTCAAGCCGGGTGCGACCGTCGAGGTGCTCATCGTCTCGGGCGACGGTGAGGCGATTCCCGCGCAGGTGCCCGTGCTCGACGGCTCGCTCGACCAGTACGCCGACCTCGTTCCGTCGGCGAAGGCCACGGACAGCGCATCCTGACTCCCGCGGCGACAGCCGCGACAGCGAAGAGGCCGGTTCCCTGCGGAACCGGCCTCTTCTGCATCCCGCGATCGATCAGCCCTCGAAGCGGTAGCCGAGCCCACGCACGGTGACGAGCATGACCGGCTCGCCCGGGCTCTGCTCGATGCGCGACCGGATGCGCTTGATGTGCACGTCCAGGGTCTTCGTGTCGCCGAAGTAGTCGCTGCCCCAGACGCGATCGATCAGCTGTCCGCGCGTGAGCACCCGTCCCGCGTTGCGCATGAGCACCTCGAGCAGCTCGAACTCCTTCAGCGGCATGTTGATCTCGGATCCGTCGACGGCGACCGTGTGCCGGTCGAGGTCGAGCGTGACCCGGCCGCCCTCCAGCACGCGCTCGTCGAGCTCGGCGTCCGCCTGCACCGCACGACGCAGCACGGCGCGCATGCGCGCCAGCAGCTCGCGTGATGAGTACGGCTTCGTGATGTAGTCGTCGGCACCGAGCTCCAGCCCCACGACGATGTCGACCTCGGAGTCCTTCGCGGTCAGCATGATGATCGGCACGCTCGAGGTCTGCCGCACCCGACGGCACACCTCGGTGCCCGCCATGCCGGGAAGCATGAGATCGAGCAGGATGATGTCGGCGCCGCGCTCGCGGAAGGCGGCCAGCGCCCCCGGTCCGTCTTCGCAGATCTCCACCTCGTAGCCCTCGCGCCGCAGCAGATAGGCGAGTGGATCGGCCAGATCGGGCTCATCCTCGACGAGCAGGATGCGGGTCATGCGAACTCTCCATTCCGGGCGTCGCGCGTGCGGGCATCCCCGTCCACGCGCTTCTTCTTGGTCTTCCGCTTGGACTTCTTGTCGGCCAGGCTGACTGGTGCGCTCGCGAGAGGCAGTCGCATCGTGAACGTCGAGCCCCGGCCGGGACGCGACCACACGCGCACCTCGCCACCGTGCCGCTGGGTCGCGTGCTTGACGATCGACAGTCCGAGCCCGGTGCCTCCGGTGCGACGCGAACGCGCCTCATCGGCGCGGTAGAAGCGCTCGAAGATGCGCTCGAGATCGGCATCCGGGATCCCGATGCCCTGATCCGTCACCGCGATCTCGACGACATCCCCGTCGACTTTCACGCCCACGCCCACGCGCGACCCGCGCGGCGAGTAGACGATCGCGTTGGCGATGAGGTTGCCGACCGCCTCGATCAGCACCTGCGCATCGCCGCGCACCCACGCCCCGCGCTCACCACCGCGGCTCAGCGCGACACCGGCGGAATCCGCCTGCACCGAATGCGCCTCGATCGACGCCGCCACGACCTCGTCGATCGCGACGGGCTCGACCTGCGACAGGCTCTCCGCCGCCTGCAGGCGCGACAGGCTCAGGATGCGACCGGTGAGCTGTCCGAGACGGGATGCCTCGGCCGAGATCCGTGCGGCGAAGATGCGGACCTGCTCAGCGTCGTCGGCGGCCGATTCGATCGCCTCGGCGAGCAGGCTGACCGATGCGACCGGCGTCTTCAGCTCGTGACTGGTGTTCGACACGAAATCGGTGCGCATCTGATCGAGGCGCTCGCGCTCGGTGACATCGCGGATGATCAGCAGGGTGAGCTGCGGACCGACCGAACTCGCCCGCGCCGAGACCAGGCGCGGGTCCAGCGACGCACCGCCGGTGAATCGCATCGTCTCGGTCGCGTCAGCGCCGCTGTCGCGCACGCCGCGCACGAGCCGCCGCAGCTCGCCGTTCTCGAGTATCGATCCCTCGCGGATGCCGAAGCGCGCCGCGCCGTTCGACGTGGCGACCACGAGGCCTGAGGCGTCGAGCACGCAGGCGGCGTCATCCATGCCGGCGAGCACGTCTGAGATGCCTGCGGGCACCGCCGAAGAGGTCTCCTGCAGAGCGAGCGCGCGCATGCGATACGCCCAGCTCACCAGCAGCACGGCACCCGCCCCGATCAGCGCGCCGACGGCGAGGGAGAACAGCGCCAGCTGAGCGGAATCCATGCCTCCCACAGTAGAGGTCGCCGTGTCGGTCACCGGACGTATACCGCGTGGTCACGCGGCGGAGAGACTAGTATTCACGTTCCCGGCACCGTTCGTTAACCTTCGACCCGGACAATCGTTCCGGCCGCGCGAGCGCGTGCCCCGGCATGCCGTGCCGAACCCCCGACGAAAGGTTGCGCCGACATGCGCGAAGTGTTCCACCAGTCCCTCGAAGAGCTGCAGTCGCAGCTCGCCGAGATCGCCGACCTGGTCACGGTCGCGATCCGGAAGGCCACCACCGCATTCGCCGAGAGCGACGTCGCCCTGGCCGAGGAGGTGATCGCCGACGACGCGAAGATCGATGAGCTGGCCGTCGCGCTCGACGAGCAGGCGATCGAGATCCTCGCACGCCAGCAGCCGGTCGCGCGCGATCTGCGCATCGTGATCACCGCGCTGCGTGTGAGCGCGTCGCTGGAGCGCATGGGCGACATGGCCGAGCACATCGCGCAGCTCGCGCGCCTGCGCTTCCCCGAGCGCGCTGTTCCGAAGGGGCTGAAGGGCACTTTCCGCCGCATGGGAGAGCTCGACGTGCAGATCGCCGGCACCCTCGCCGACCTGCTGCGCACGCAGGACCTGCGCTTCGCAGACGAGATCCGCAATGCCGACGACGATGTCGACGAGCTGCACGCGAGCGTGTTCGAGAAGGTGCTCAGCGACAACTGGAAGGGCGAGGCGACCGCGACCGTCGACGCGACACTCGCCAGCCGCTATCACGAGCGCTTCGCCGACCACGCGGTCGCCGTCGCGAAGAAGGTCGTCTACCTCGCTACCGGCGACTGGGCCGTGCAGGAGGAGGACATCGCGCTGGCCGCCGAGGCGCAGTCGAGCGCGACGCCCTCCGCGCCCGGAGCCTCCACGTCCTGACGCTCACCGTCATCGGCGCCTCCTGACGGTCGAGGCCCCCTCCGATCCAGCCGGATCAGAGGGGGCCTCGACAACGTGAGGGGGCCTCGACGTGATTACTTCTTGCCCTGCGCGGCGACCGCTGCGGCGCCGGCGGCGGCGGCCTCGGGGTCGAGGTACCGGCTCGGGCCGGTGGGCACGTTGTTCTCATCGAGCTCGTACACCAGCGGGATGCCCGTGGGGATGTTCAGCTCAGCGATGTCGTCGTCGCTGATGCCGTCGAGGTGCTTGACCAGGCCGCGCAGCGAGTTGCCGTGCGCGGTGACGAGAACCGTCTTGCCCGCGTCGAGGTCGGGGACGATCGCGTCGTTCCAGTACGGCAGCAGGCGATCGATGACGAGCTTGAGCGACTCGGTGCGCGGAACCTCGCCGTCGATGTCCGCGTAGCGCGCGTCGCCCACCTGGCTGAACTCGCTGTCGTCGGCCAGCACGGGCGGCGGCACGTCGAACGACCGGCGCCACAGCTGGAACTGCTCGGGCCCGAACTCCTCGAGCGTCTGCGCCTTGTCCTTGCCCTGCAGCGCACCGTAGTGGCGCTCGTTGAGACGCCACGACCGTGTCACCGGGATCCACAGGCGGTCGGCCGCGTCGAGCGCGATGTTCGCGGTCTGGATCGCACGGCTCAGCAGCGACGTGTGCAGCACGTCGGGCAGCAGGCCCGACTCGGCCAGCAGCTCGCCGCCGCGGCGCGCCTCATCCTTGCCCTGATCGGTCAGGCGGACGTCCACCCATCCCGTGAAGAGGTTGAGCTGGTTCCATTCGCTCTGGCCGTGACGCAGAAGAATCAGAGTGCGGGTCATGGTGTCAGCCTATCTTTTCTGCTTGCGGGGGCGGGCTGCGTGACGTTCCCCGCGCTCGCAGAACGGGTGCCCCTCCCGCTTCGCGGGTCCCTCCCCGATGCTCGCGCCGGGAACGTCACTCCGCCCTCGACTGCACGTGTGGAGTGCGAGCGACGTGGAAGTGGGTAGTGGAGGATAGGACTATGGGAGCGTCACCGGTCGGGCAGGCGACACGGGGGACGACGGGGACGAATCGGCTACGGCGAAACGACCGGTGGATCGCCGCGTCGGAGGCGTTCCGGAAGGCATCCGACCCGCTCGTCATCGACCTCGGATACGGAGCCAGCGGAGTCACCGCGTTCGAGCTCGCGACCAGGCTGCGCCGGGTGAGGCCGGATGTCGAGGTCCTCGGCCTCGAGCTGGATCCGGTGCGCGTGGCGACCGCCCGCCGTCAGCTGGACGACGTGCGAGCCTCCCGCACCCCCTTCGCCGCCGACCTGCCCGTCTCGTTCTCGAGAGGCGGCTTCGAGGTTCCGGTGCCCGACGGTCGGCGTCCCGCCGTGATCAGGGCGATGAACGTGCTGCGCCAGTACGACGAGGCGGACGTCGCCGACGCGTGGCGGCGGGTCGCCGCCCGGCTCGCTCCGGACGGGATGCTCGTCGAGGGCACCTGCGACGAGATCGGCCGCCTCGCGAGCTGGGTCGACGTGACGGGCGACGGCGAGCCGGTGGCCTTCACGATCTCGCTGCGGCTGACCGAGCTCGAGCATCCCGGAATCGTCGCCGAGCGCCTGCCGAAGGCGCTCATCCATCGCAACGTGCCCGGCGAGCGGGTCCATGATCTGCTCGCCGCGGTCGACCGCGAGTGGGAGCGCGCGGCTGCGCTGTCGACCTTCGGTCCGGTGCAGCGCTGGCTCGCCGTGGTCTCGGCGCTCAGGGCACAGGGCGTCCCGATCCGGGCCGACCGCCGGCGCTGGCGACTGGGCGAGCTGACCGTGCCCTGGGCGAGCGTGGCTCCGGCGACCTGAGCCTACGAGACTCAGCGGGCGCGGCGAGGGTCCTCGCCGGCGGGCCGACGGGACAGCCGGGTCAGACGCGGTACGTCGGCGGTGGCACCCGCGTCGGCGGGCACGATCACCTGCTGCGCGGCGGCGATCCGGGTCTCGTCCGTGCGCACGACCAGCTCACCCACCGGCGCCCGAC
>NZ_DAMDLU010000035.1:12845-13460 GCF_032084865.1 Microbacterium sp. | reverse complement strand
GTGGCCCACCTCGGCATCCCCCGCCAGCACGGCATCGCCCGGCGACGGCATCACGACGTCGCTGCCATCGAGCAGGAGCGCGGCCAGGCGGCGCGGCGGATGCCCCAGATTGTGCACCTTCGCGACCGTCTCCTGCCCGCGATAGCAGCCCTTGCTCAGGTGCACGGCGCTGCGGATCCAATCGGCCTCGTGCGGGATGGTGCGGTCGTCGACCTCACGGGCCCAGCGCGGCCGCCAGGCCGCGATGCGCAGCGCCTCGGCGGCGAGAGCGCCGGCGAACGGTCCGGCGAGCGCGGCGGCGTCATCGACGACGGCGGCGCTCCAGGCGTAGTCCGCGGCGGGATGCGCGGCCTCGAGAGCGTACTGGTGCCCGCCCGGCTGCACATGCGCCCACGGATCACGCCAGACGAGGGGAACGCCGTTCGGAGCGGATGGCGTGATGCGCGCCTCGGCGGCGCCGCCGGCGAAGAACCCGACCAGCGCCGCATGCGGGCGCAGGGTGACCGTGACCCGCGAGCGGAACACCATCCGCTGCAGCCAGGCGGCCAGCTTCTCGGCATCCGCCTCGTCGGCGATCAGCCAGGCCGACGCGCCGTCCTCGAACACGCCCGCGGC
>NZ_DAMDLU010000035.1:0-12835 GCF_032084865.1 Microbacterium sp. | reverse complement strand
CGAGCAGCTCGGTGCTGTCGCCGGCCCGCAGCCCGGCGACCGCCTGCGAGGTGATCGAGTCGAGCCAGGTCAGCCGGTCGACGCCGGACACCTCGATGAGCTCGCGGTCGGTTAGCGGCGCGAGCGCCTCACCGGATGCCAGGCGGCGCTGCTCGATGAGCGGGTTGCCGAAGTGGGCGATCAGATCGCCCTCGCGCACCGCGCCGACGATGCCGTCGAACGACGCCATGTCAGACCTTCCCCAGCCGGGCGGAGGCGTGCGACCTCAGCTTCTCGCCGAGGGCGGTGATGTCCCACGCCCAGAGCAGGTGACCGTCGACCAGGCCGTACATGCGGGTGGCCGCCGAGTACGACTTCGCTCCGGCCGGGCGCACCACGGCATCCGTCGCGATGTCGATGCGGGGACCGGCGATGCGGCCCAGGTACAGCTCGAGCGTCCCGTCGGAGTGCGTCACCGAGACCTCCAGCGGGAACCCGTCGTCGGTGCGCAGCGCCTCGATGTCGTCGACCGTCCGCGGCGTCGGCTCAGAGGTGGGCGGAAGCAGGGCGGGCCCCGGATCGGCATCGGTGCGCGGACGAGCAAGGCGCCAGTAGCCGGTCTCGGCAAGCAGGGCGACGGGCTCGTCGGTGCCCTCGGCACCGAGGAACGACGCGGTCGCGGCGTAGCTCAGGTACGGACCGCCGTCGTGGCTGAAGCTCACTCGGTGCGAGAACTCGCCCTGGAAGCGCTGCTCGCCCGCGGTGTACTCGATCACGCCGGTGCCCTCCCAGACACCGAGCAGCCACGACAGCGGCGCGAGGTCAGCCGGAAGGTCGGTCGGCAGCTGGATCACGACGACGTCGGATCAGCGCTGGCCGCGGAACAGGTTGACGAGCACGACGCCGGAGACGAAGGCGATCGCGAGGCTCGCCAGCCCCAGCAGGCCGAGGTAGAAGAATTCGAGCGCGACGAGGTCCATGCCGACCACTCTACCCCTCCCCTCGGCGGGCTGATCGGATGCCGACGGCCGGGCGGAGGCAGGGTCAGAGTGCGGAGGCGAGCGCGGCGATCCCGAACACCGCCGAGACCGCACCCATGATCATCAGGGCACCGACGACGCTTCCCGCCATCCGGACGATGAAGCCCTCGGCGCGACCGTATGCGAGCTGCACGGCGAACGACACCAGCACGATGCCGCCGAATGCGATCAGCAGCCAGCCGACCCTGTCCTCCTCAGGCAGCACGAAGCCGAGAGCGACCGCGACCACGAGGGACACGATCCAGACCGCGACCATGCCGCGGAAGGCGCTGCGCGGGGCGAGGGCCGGTTCAGACATGGTGACATCGTAACGGCCTCGCCTGCGGGCATCCCGTGCTCCGGCATCCCGTCATGCGAGGAGCGCCCGCCACTAGCATTGACGCGTGGTCCTCGTGCTGGCACTCACCTCTGCTCCCGAAGGGGATCCGGCACTGCCCGCGCTCGAGCTGCTGCCGCACAGCATCCGGCGCCACCCTCTGGACACCACCCGCCTTCTCGATCTGCCCGAGCGCGACGTCGTGATCGTCGACGCACGCGGCGACCTCGTGGCGGCCAGGGCCGCCTGCCGGCTGCTGCGCACCGCGGGAGCCGAAGCGCCGGTGCTGCTCGTGGTCACCGAGGGCGGTCTGAGCGCGATCGCGTCGGACTGGGGGTTCGACGACGTGATCCTGTGCACGGCGGGGCCCGCCGAGATCGACGCGAGGCTGCGGCTCGCGCTCGCGCGGGCGGATGCCGCAGCCCCCGCTCACGTTCAGGCCTCAGGCATCACGATCGACGAGCAGTCGTACTCCGCCAAGCTGCACGGGAAGCCGCTGGATCTGACGTACAAGGAGTTCCAGCTGCTGCATTTCCTGGCGACCCACCCGTCTCGGGTCTTCACGCGCGAGCAGCTGCTGAGCGACGTGTGGGGATACGACTACTTCGGCGGCACCCGCACCGTCGATGTGCACGTGCGGCGACTGCGCGCGAAGCTCGGCGACGCCGAGCAGATCATCGGCACCGTGCGCAACGTCGGCTACCGGTTCAATCTGCACGACGAGCCCGCAGCCGCAGCGAACTGAGTTCACTCATCCGTCGCCGGTGGATGCAAGGATGTACCCCATGATGGAACCCGCCCTTGTCGACGCCGGCCTCGGAGATGCCGAAGACGATGACTTCGATGCGCACGAGGCTCCGGACGCGGTGCTCCCCGATCACCGCTACCACGACCGCGAGCTGAGCTGGCTGGCCTTCAACCAGCGCGTGCTCGAACTGGCCGAGGATCCGTCGCTGCCCGAACTGGAGCGGGCGAACTTCCTCGCGATCTTCGCCAGCAACCTCGACGAGTTCTTCATGGTCAGAGTGGCCGGCCTCAAGCGCCGCATCCTCACCGGCCTCGCCGTGCCCACCAACGTCGGCCGTTCGCCTAGCGACGTGCTCGCCGACATCTCCCACGATGCGTACACGCTTCAGCTCCGCCATGCCGCCGCGTGGAACGACCTCGTCCGCCCGGCGCTCGCCGACGCCGGCATCGAGATCACCGAGTGGGACGACCTCACCGACGCCGAGCGCGGCGCGCTCGGCGAGTACTTCCAGGCACAGGTCTTCCCCGTGCTCATGCCTCTCGCCGTCGACCCCGCGCACCCGTTCCCATACATCTCCGGTCTGTCGCTGAACCTCGCGATCCGCATCCGCAACGCACGCACCGGGCGGCAGGACTTCGCCCGGCTCAAGGTGCCTACCATGCTGCCGCGCTTCGTCGAGGTGCCCGGCACGAGCCCGATCACCCGGTTCATCCGGCTCGAGGAGCTCATCGCCAACCACCTCGGCGATCTCTTCCCCGGCATGGAGGTGCTCGACCACCACGCGTTCCGCCTCACCCGCAACGAGGACGTCGAGATCGAGGAGGACGAGAGCGAGAACCTCATCCAGGCGCTCGAGGCCGAGCTGCTGCGGCGCCGGTTCGGACCCCCGATCCGTCTCGAGATCACCGACGACATGGACGAGGTGACTCTCGAGCTGCTGATCAGGGAGCTCGACATCACCGATCAGGAGGTCTACCGGCTGCCCGGGCCGCTGGACCTTCGCGGGCTGTTCGATCTGGGACGCCTCGACCGCCCGGATCTGCGCTATCCGCCGCACGTTCCCACCACGGCCGTGGCGTTCCAGCCGGGTGACAGCAACGAGCGCCCCGACATCTTCCGCGCGATCGGCAAGGCCGATGTGCTCGTGCACCACCCCTACGAGTCGTTCGCGACGAGTGTGCAGGCCTTCCTCGACCAGGCTGCCCGCGACCCGCACGTGCTCGCCATCAAGCAGACGCTGTACCGCACTTCCGGCGACAGCCCGATCGTGCAGGCGCTGATCGACGCGGCCGAGTCCGGCAAGCAGGTGCTCGCCCTGGTCGAGGTGAAGGCGCGCTTCGACGAGGCGAACAACATCGTCTGGGCGCGCAAGCTCGAGAAGGCCGGAGTGCACGTGGTGTACGGCCTGGTCGGGCTGAAGACGCACTGCAAGCTCGCGCTCGTCATCCGCCAGGAGGAGGGCATGCTGCGCCACTACTCGCACATCGGCACGGGCAACTACAACCCGAAGACCAGCCGCATCTATGAGGACTTCGGGCTGTTCACCGCCGACCCGCAGGTCGGCAAGGACCTCACCCGGCTGTTCAACGAGCTCAGCGGATACGCGATCGAGAAGAAGTTCAAGCGCCTGCTCGTCGCGCCCCGTCACCTGCGCAAGGGGCTGATGCGCCACATCGACGCGGAGCGTGCGAACGCCGAGGCGGGCAAGCCCGCCCGCATCCGCATCAAGGTCAACTCGATGGTCGACGAGGAGATCATCGACGGCCTGTACCGGGCCAGCATGGCCGGGGTGAAGGTGGATGTCTGGGTGCGCGGCATCTGCAGCCTGCGGGTGGACCTGCCGGGCGTGAGCGACAACATCACCGTCCGCAGCATCCTCGGCCGGTACCTGGAGCACTCCCGGCTGTTCATGTTCGACAACGACGGAGAACCGATCGTCTACATCGGCAGCGCCGACATGATGCACCGCAACCTCGACCGTCGCGTCGAGGCGCTGGTGCGCCTGCGCGAGCCCGCGCACCTGCAGGAGCTGCACGACCTGTTCGACCTGGCGATGGATCCGCAGACCAATTCCTGGCATCTGGGCGAGGGCGGTGAGTGGACGCGGGTCGCCGAGGTCGACGGACAGCCCCTGGTCGATCTGCAGGATCTGACGATGGCGAGTGTGCAGGGCCGCCGGCGACGCAGCAAGCGCTCGATCCGATGAGCGACTCGGCGGTCTACGCGGCGGGCGCGATCGTCTGGCGGATGGTCGACGACAAACTGAAGGTGCTGCTGATCCATCGCACGAAGTACCGCGATGTGACACTGCCGAAGGGCAAGGTCGACCCCGGCGAGATGCTCGCCGAGACCGCCGTGCGCGAGGTGCGCGAGGAGACCGGCATCCGGGTGTCGCTGGGCGTGCCGGTCGGCGTCAGCAAGTACTGGATGCGCCCGAAGCGGCAGAAGGTCGTGCACTACTGGGCTGCGGAGGCCACCGACGACGCGATCCGCGCATCGTCGTTCGTGCCGAACGGTGAGATCTCCGGCGTCGAATGGGTGAGTCTCAAGAAGGCGCGCAAGCACCTGAGCTACCCGGTCGATGTCGAGATCCTCGACAACTTCATCCGGCTCGTCGACGACGGCGTGCTGCACACCTTCCCCATCATCGCCCTGCGGCATGCCAAGGCCGTATCGCGATCCGACTGGCACGAGGCGGATGCCGCTCGGCCACTCACCGACAAGGGCCTGCGGCAGGCGAAGGCGATCGTCGGGCCGCTGCGCGCGTTCGGCGTGCGCCGCATCGTCACCAGCGACGCGGTGCGGTGCACGCAGACGGTCGCTCCCCTCGAGCGCAAGCTGGGCCGGACAGCCCGGCAGACGCCGAAGCTCAGTCAGGATGCGTGGGACGCCGACACCGCAGACGTGCGCTCCGTGATCGGGCGACGAGTGCGCTCACGCAAGGCGACGGTGCTGTGCAGCCACGCGCCGGTGCTTCCGGGCATCCTGTCAGAACTCGCACTCGCCACCGGGACCGTCCCCGGCTCCTACATCGACAGTGCCAGCGCCCTGAACCCCGCGGCGTTCTCGGTCGTGCACCTGTCTGCCACCAACCCCGGCTCGGGGATCATCTCGATCGAGACCCACGAGCCGAAGGTCTGATCCCGTGCACCGAGGGTGCGGTCCGACTGGCCCCTCCTCGTTCACCTTCCGTTCACCTCTCGGGGAGAGTCTCGTTAACCAGGGCTCCTACCGTCACTGTGTGCCCTGCACCGGGCCATACACATTCCCCGATCGAACGGATCCACAGTGAAGATCACCCGCATCGCTCGTCTCAGCGCCGTCGGCGCTGTCGCCGCCCTCGCACTCGCCGGCTGCGCCGCGAACGAAGCCCCCGCAGGAGACTCGGCCGCCGCTTCGGAGCTCGAGGGCACGCTGAAGGCAACCGGCGCCTCGTCGCAGGGCTCGGCGCAGGAGGCCTGGGTCGCCGCCTTCCAGACCGCCAACAGCGGCGTCACCATCAACTACGAGCCCACCGGGTCGGGAACGGGACGCGAGAACTTCATCGCCGGCGCGAGCGACTTCATCGGCTCCGACCGCGCGTTCAAGCTCGACGAGTTCGGCGACGGGTTCAAGACCTGCGCGTCGGAGAACATCGTCGAGGTGCCGTTGTACATCTCGCCCGTCGCGGTCGCCTTCAACCTCGAGGGCGTCGACGAGCTCAACCTCGACGCGAAGACCATCGCAGGCATCTTCGCCGGCACGATCACCAACTGGAACGATCCGGCGATCGCCGCTCAGAACGCGGGAGTCAAGCTTCCCGATCTGGCGATCTCGCCCGTGCACCGCTCGGACGACTCGGGCACCACCGAGACCTTCACCGCCTACCTGAACGCGACCGCTCCCGACGTGTGGGCCGACGAGGCCGATGGCGTGTGGCCGCTGCAGGGCGGCGAAGCCGCCCAGGGCACCTCGGGCGTCGTGCAGGCGATCAAGGCCGGCAACGGCGCGATCGGCTACGCCGACGCCTCCCAGACCCAGGAGCTCGGCCAGGTCAAGGTCGGCGTCGAGGGCGAGTACGTCGCGTACTCGGCCGAGGCCGCCGCCGCGCTGGTCGAGGCCTCGCCGCTCGAGGAGGGTCGCGGAGACGCCGACCTCGTCTTCGACGTCGACCCGGCAGCCGCTCCGGCAGGCGCCTACCCGATCGCCCTGGTCAGCTACCTGATCGCATGCGAGCAGTACGAGGACGAGAACACCGCCGCACTCGTGAAGGCGTACTTCGAGTACGTGGCGAGCGAGGACGGCCAGAAGGCTGCGGCGGACAACGCCGGCAGCGCACCGATCTCGGACGGCCTGCGCGAGAAGGTGCTCGCCGCCATCGACACGATCAAGGTCGGCTGACCCATCACCCTCAGCTGACTCTCCGGTGCCCCCGCGTCCGATCCGGCGCGGGGGCATCGGAGAGTCAGCTCGCAGATGAACTTCGACCCGAAACGGAGACCATGAGCACGACGACCAGGCAGGCGCAGCCTGCCCCGATCAGAGCCAAGCAGCGCCTCGGCGACCGGGTGTTCTCGGGCAGCGCCCTCGGCGCCGGCATCATCATCCTCGTCGTGCTCGCAGCGGTCGCCGCGTTCCTCATCGTCCAGAGCCTGCCGGCCTTCGCACCCGACACCAGCGACAACCACATCCTCGATGGTCGTTCGTTCTGGGAGTACGTCGGTCCCCTCGCCTTCGGCACGGTCTGGGCGTCGTTCCTCGCGCTGCTCATGGCCACCCCGATCGCGATCGGCATCGCCCTGTTCATCTCGCACTACGCGCCCCGGCGCCTCGCCGGCGTGCTGGGCTACGTCATCGACCTTCTCGCCGCCGTGCCCTCGGTCGTCTTCGGACTCTGGGGCGGACTGGTGCTCGCACCCCTGCTGCAGCCCGTGTACGCCTGGCTCAACGAGAACGCCGGCTGGATCCCGATCTTCGGCGGTCAGGTCTCGTCAACGGGCAAGACGATCATGACCGCGGCCGTCGTGCTCGCCGTCATGGTCATCCCGATCATGACCGCCATCTGCCGCGAGGTGTTCCTGCAGACCCCGAAGCTGCACGAGGAGGCGGCCCTCGCCCTCGGCGCCACCCGCTGGGAGATGGTGCGCATGGCCGTGCTGCCCTTCGCGCGCGGCGGCATGGTCTCGGCCGTCATGCTCGCGCTGGGCCGAGCCCTCGGCGAGACGATGGCCGTGACCATGGTGCTCTCCCCCGCAGCGGTGTACAGCTTCCTCGTGCTCACCGCCACCAACCCGACGCCGATCCCCGCGAACATCGCACTCGCATTCCCCGAGGCGCACGACACGGGAGTCAACACCCTCATCGCCACCGGTCTTGTGCTGTTCGTCGTGACCTTCGCGGTCAACGCGCTGGCCCGCTGGATCGTGGCCCGTCGCGCCGAGTTCTCTGGAGCGAACTGACATGACCACGCTCAGCGCCGCACGCGCATCCTCCTCGCTCACCGCCGGCCGGCTCGCCTCGTGGGCGCCGTGGGCGCTGCTCGGGGCATCCCTCGCCACCGCGTTCACGGTCTTCGCACTCGGGGCCATCGGCGCCGACCCGGCGGACTTCAACATCGCCGGCGCCGTCATCGTCGGCGTGCTGATCTACATGGTCCTCATCACGCTCGTCTCGTCGATCGCCGAGAGCCGCCGCAAGGCCGTCGACCGGCTGATGACGGCGCTCGTCACCTCCGCGTTCGTCGTCGCGCTGCTGCCGCTGATCTCGCTGCTGTGGACGGTCGTCGCCAACGGCGCCAGCCGATTCGACGCCGAGTTCTTCAGCTACTCGATGCGCAACATCGTCGGCGAGGGCGGCGGCATCGTGCACGCCATCTGGGGCACGGTGCTCGTCACCCTCACCGCCACGCTGATCGCCGTGCCGGTGGGCCTGATGACGTCGATCTATCTCGTCGAATACGGCCGCGGCCGCATCGCCAAGGGCATCACGTTCCTCGTCGACGTGATGACGGGCATCCCGTCGATCGTCGCCGGTCTGTTCATCTACTCCGTCTTCGCCTTGCTCGTGCGGCCGGGCATCTCGATGGGACTGATGGGTGCGCTCGCCCTGGCGGTGCTGATGGTTCCGGTGGTGGTGCGCGGCAGCGAGGAGCTGCTGCGGATCGTGCCGAACGAGCTGCGGGAGGCGTCGTACGCGCTGGGTGTGCCCAAGTGGCTGACCATCCTGAAGATCGTGCTGCCCACCTCGATCGCCGGCATCACCACCTCGGTGATGCTCGCGATCTCCCGTGTCATCGGCGAGACCGCGCCGCTGCTGCTCACTGCGGGATTCACCGCCAGCCTCAACACGAACCTGGTGAACGGTCAGATGATGACGCTGCCGGTGTTCGTCTACAACTCGTACATGAATCAGGGCACAGCGGCCGACGCCTCGGTCGCGCGCGCCTGGGCCGGTGCCCTCACCCTGATCCTCATCGTCATGCTGCTGAACCTGCTCGCGCGCCTGATCGCCAAGTGGTTCGCCCCGAAGACCGCCGGCCGTTGAGCCGCACCCGAACCTGAAGGAACCTGACATGTCCAAGAGCATCGAAGTCAACGACCTCAACGTCTACTACGGCGACTTCCTCGCCGTCGAGGGCGTCTCCCTCGAGATCCAGCCGCGCAGCGTGACCGCGTTCATCGGCCCGTCGGGCTGCGGCAAGTCCACGTTCCTGCGCACGCTGAACCGCATGCACGAGGTCATCCCCGGCGCCCGCGTCGAGGGCGAGGTGCTTCTCGACGGCAAGGACCTGTACGGTGCGGGCGTCGACCCGGTGCTCGTGCGCCGGCAGGTGGGCATGGTCTTCCAGCGCCCGAACCCGTTCCCGACGATGTCGATCAAGGAGAACGTGCTCGCCGGGGTGAAGCTGAACAACGGCAAAATGTCGAAGAGCGATCAGGATGACCTGGTCGAGGAGTCGCTGATGGGCGCGAACCTGTGGAACGAGGTCAAGGATCGCCTCGACAAGCCGGGCTCCGGGCTCTCTGGTGGTCAGCAGCAGCGTCTGTGCATCGCCCGCGCGATCGCCGTGTCACCCGAGGTGCTGCTGATGGACGAGCCGTGCTCGGCCCTCGACCCGATCTCGACCTTCGCGATCGAAGAGCTCATCCAGGATCTGAAGAACGAGTACACGATCGTGATCGTGACCCACAACATGCAGCAGGCGAGCCGCGTGTCCGACAAGACGGCGTTCTTCAACATCGCGGGCACCGGCAAGCCCGGCAAGCTGATCGAGTTCGACGACACCGCCACGATCTTCACCACGCCGGCCGTGCAGGCCACCGAGGACTACGTGTCGGGCCGCTTCGGGTAGCCGCTGCAATTCCGCCTCGCCTGTCGGGCTCTTCAGATCAGTCGCTCGCAAACCGGCGTGTCGCTCACCGACACGCCGGTTCGTGCGCATCCGGTCTGGGATCTCCGACCGGCCCACCTCTCTCCACACCCCGCTTTCGGCTGCGTGTTGTCCACATCACCCGGCATTCGCACGACCGGGTCGCCGGCGCACCGGGCATGGTCGATGGATGCTTGCACGCATCGCACTCGGCACTCATGGTCCTGTGGCGCGCACCTCAGACCTCATGCTCCTCGGCGTGCGCGAGCGGGAGCTCACCCGCGCTGTCCGCGCGGGTGAGATCGTGCGGCTGCGGCAGGGCGTCTATGCCCTGCCGAACGTGCCGAGCGCTTTTCGTCACGCCGTCGAGCACGGTGGCGTTCCCGCCTGCGCTGAAGCTGCGCGACTGCACGGGCTCTGGGTACTGCAGGGGGCGGACGATCACGTGTGGATGGGTACGGCGGGAGGGCCGCACGGCGGGTGCACCGCCGAGGCATCGCCGGGAGAGACTCCAGCATGTCGGGTGCACTGGGATGACGGTGCCGCCATCACAGGCGAGCTGCCACCGGTGCACAACGTGCTGCTGCAGCTGTCGCAGTGTGAGAGCGAGGAGACGTTCTTCGCCGCTTACGAATCAGCGCTCCGGCTCTCGAAGATCTCGCCGGCCGGCATCGCCTGGCTTTGGCGGCACATCGTCGTCTCGTCGCGATGGCTGCTGGACATCGCCCATTCGGATGCTGACAGCGGGCTCGAGTCGATCGTTCGACTGCGTCTGCACCGACTGGGCATCCGGGTGCGGACTCAGGTCGGCGTTCCCGGGGTCGGCGAAGTGGACATCGTCATCGGCGATCGACTGCTGATCGAATGCGACGGCCGTGAGAACCACGAACGCGAGACGCAACGGCACAAGGATCTGATCCGCGATGCCGCCGCCGCAGCGCTCGGCTACGAGACTCTGCGCTTCGATTACGCGTTGATCGTGCACGACTGGCCGCGCGTCGAAGCCGCCATCGTCGCGAAGGTCCGCGACGGCGCGCATCTGCGAGCGCTCAGTCCCGGCATCCCGGATCGGAAGCGCCGGACCGCCTGAACTCCAGGAGTGCGGACATCCGGGGAGTGCGGCCGCGGGCATCCCGGGCCTCGTGCTCTTGTCGGAAGTATCAGACCGTCCGGACCGCGGGCGGCGTGTCCGTGCCGCCGATGCCGCGGCGCGCACGAACGGACTGAGATCTCCGACGACGCGGTCAGCGCGGGGAGAGCAGGTAGGCGTTCAGTTCGGCGGTCAGGTCGGGGTCGGATGCCAGGGGCGCGCCGTCGACGGCGGTGATCAGCGCGGCGAGACGGATGCTCGACACCAGCCAGGCCGCGTCGGCCTTCGTCAGGTCGGATGCCGACAGGGTCTCGTAGCGGGTGCGGAATCCGCGGGACTCCAGGTGCTCGAACACGCTGAGCTGGGTAGTTCCATGCAGGATGCCACCCGCCGGTGCCGGTGTGAGGAACTCGTCACCCGCGCGGATGATCAGCGATGCGGTCGGCGCTTCGAGCACGTACCCGTCGCGGGTGACGAAGATCGCGTCGTCGGCTCCGCGCCGCTTGGCTTCGCGGAGAGCTGCCATGTTCACCGCGTACGACAGCGTCTTCGCACCGAGCAGCAGCCAGGGCGCCCGCTCCCCCACGCCCAGGTCGTAGCCCCGGTCGAGGGTGACGACCTTCACTCCGTGCCGTCGCACGGCGCTGAAGTCGGGGGCCGCCGCCACGGTCGCCCACGCGGTCGGGGCCGGCCCGTGCTCGACCCCGCGGCTGAGAATGAGCTTGACGACGGCCTCGCCCGCAGGCGCCTGCGCGGAGACGACCTCGACAGCCTGACGCCACTGGGCGAGGTTCGGCGCGGGGAGGTCGCACAGGCGCGCCGAGTGCGCGAGTCGCTGCACGTGCGCCTCGACCTCGTTCGCGTGCCCGTCGACGACGCCGATCGACTCGAACACGCCGTCGCCGCGCTGCGTGCTGAGCTCGCCCACGCTGAGCGCCGGTGCGGCGACATCCATCGGCGTGAACGTCTCGCCGAAATCCGCGCGGTCGTCGGCGACATCGGCGGGGGCGATCATGAGGGCGAAGCGCGAGGACATGTGCACAGCCTAAGGCGACGGGAATGTCCGTGCCGCTGACGCGTTACACTTGTTCGGCCGGGCCGCATAACCCCGGGCTCCAATATTCGCCGCTGCGAGCGGCCTTCCGCCGAGAGGCGTTCTTGCGGTCCGGCTTTTCTTCTGCCCTCCCGCGCACCGAGTGCTCTGTGTGGGAGATGTCAGAGCATCCGCGCCCGAGACGGCGTGTCGACGCTGGACGCACCGGCCCGCGGCGGAACGGCCTGAGATTCCCGACAAGGGCGACAAGGGCGACGAGCGCGTGCTCGGGCGGACTCAGGTCAGCGTGCCGCGCCGCCATGCGGCCGCAGCGGCGGTGAGATCCTCGGCATAGGTCGTCAGCCGCAGCGCCCGGCGGGTGAGATCGCTCGCCCGCTGCGGCTCGGTCGGCTCGTAGTCGTCTGCCGTGTAGGTCGCACCGGATGCCTGCACGCGGCAGTACGCGGCGGCGCGCTCGAGCGCCACCGCGAAGTCGCCTCGGAACACTCCCCGCAGGATCGCGTCGACCAGGTCGACCAGCTCGCTCGGATCGGCCGGAGCCGGTGCGCCGGCGATCGCCGCGTCGGCGGTGCGCAGTTCGACGCGTCCGCGCTCGCCGCCACAGCGTGCCGGGCAGTGAGCGGGCGGGCGCGTGCGACCAGAGCTCTGCGATCTCGTCGATGCCGTTCTCGGCCGCGAACGCGAGAAGCCGCTCGGTGATCGCGCCCGACTCGTCGCTGCGCGCGCGCTCGAGCAGAGCGGATGCGGTGGCGTGGGCGACGCGCGACTGCTCGGCCGGGTCGGCCTCGCCGACGATGTTGTCGAAAGCCGCGGGCGGCCTGCGGACAGGGCGGTGGAACTGCTCGGGCATCCGTCAAGGGTACGCCCGGTGGGCCCGGTTCAGGCGGTGGGGATGACGATGATCGGGTCGGTCGTCGGCAATCCGGACGGCGAGCCGCCGGCCTGCTCGATCGTCACCGCGATGACATCACCGGCGTGCATGGGCTCGTCGAGCAGCGCCGTCGCCGTGCCGTCGTCGGCGTCGAAGACGCCTGCCGCGATCGGCTCGTCGCCGCGGACGAACCACAGCTCGTAGCTCCTGTCGGCGCCGAGATCGTCGAGTCCGGATGCCACGAGCACAGCCTTGCCCACCTCGCCCGACCAGTGTGCGGTGGCGGTGGCTCCGGAGTCGAGCCGCACCTTCGCCTGCTCGGCATCCGGAGCGGACCGGATCTCGTCGAGCGCGACGACGGATGCCGGTCGCTGCAGCTGCGAGACCAC
>NZ_DAMDLU010000034.1:8378-22017 GCF_032084865.1 Microbacterium sp. | reverse complement strand
GGCCGGCGCCACGGGCAGCCGGAACGTGCGCTGCACGCGGCGCACCCAGCGCGGCTGGGCGCCGAACACCCCCGTGGCGTCGTGCGCCTCGACCTCGAGCCCGTAGTAGTCGCCGATCTTGTCGATGAACTGGGCCCGCTCGGCCTTCGCGTACGCACGGCGCTCACGGCTGAAGGCGACCACCGTCGACCAGCACATCAGCAGCATGACCACGCTGAACGGCAGCGCGATCGTGATGGCGGCCGTCTGCAGGGCCGTCAGCCCGCCCGAGAGCAGCAGCGCGATGGCGAGCAGCGCGGTGACCGCGACGAAGAAGACGCGGATCCAGCGCTTGGGCTCCGGCTCGCCGCCGGTGGCGATCATGCCCATCACCAGCGCGCCGGAGTCGGCGGAGGTGATGAAGAAGATCGCCAGGAGCAGGATCGCGCCGATGCTCACGATCGTCGACCCCGGCACGTTCTGCAGCAGGGCGAACAGGGCGCCCTGCAGATCGACCGTCCCGTCGGCACCGGTGAGCGTGCCGGGCTCCCTGAGTTCGAGGGCGAGGGCGGATCCGCCGAGCACGGCGAACCACAGGATGCCGAGCAGCGTCGGCACGAGGATCACGCCGACCACGAACTCGCGCACCGTGCGGCCCTTCGAGACCCGCGCGATGAAGATGCCGACGAACGGCGCCCACGAGATCCACCAGCCCCAGTAGAACGAGGTCCACGAGGCCTGCCACTGCTCTCCCGCAGTGCCCTGATAGGCGCTGACGTTGAACGAGAGTCCGACGAAGTTCTGCACGTAGTACCCGATCGACTGCACGAAATCGCGCAGCAGGAACTCGGTGGGTCCCATCACCAGCAGGTAGAGGACGAGGATGCCCGCGAGCACGAGGTTCGCGTTCGAGAGCCACTTCATGCCCTTGGTCACGCCCGACAGCACCGACATGAGCACGAAGACCGAGATGATCAGGATGAGGATCACCTGGGTCGTCTCGTCAGGGTCGGCGATGCCGGCCGAGTGCAGACCGGCGCTCATCTGGAGCACGCCGAGACCCAGCGAGGTGGCGACGCCGAACAGCGTGCCGACCAGGGCGATCACGTCGATCGCGTGGCCCCAGCCGCCCTCGACCTTCTTGCCGAGCAGTGGCTCGAGGGTCCAGCGGATCGAGATCGGACGACGGCGGCGGTGGATGGCGTAGGCGAGCGCGAGGCCGATCACGACGTAGATCGACCAGGCGTGCACGCCCCAGTGCAGATAGGTCTGGCCCAGCGCCGCCTGCGCGAGCTGGGCGGGCGTGCCCTCGACCCCGGGGCGCGGGTTCGTGAAGTGCGAGAGCGGCTCGCTGACGCCGTAGAACACGAGCCCGATGCCCATGCCCGCGGCGAACAGCAGCGCGAACCAGCTCATCGCCGAGAACTCCGGCTCTTCGTCGTCGCGGCCGAGCTTGATGTCGCCGAATCGGCTGAAGCCCATGAACAGGCAGAACGCGACGAAGAACGCGGCGATCAGCACGTAGTACCAGTTGAACGCGTTGACGATGCTCGTCTGCACCGCCTGGAACGCCGTCTCGGCGACACCGGGCAGCAGCAGGGCGAACAGCGCGAATGCGAGGACGATGATGGCGGCCGGCCAGAAGACCCACCGGAGCACCTGCGGGGTGCGCGGATCGGAGGCAGCGCTCGGATCCGACATCTCTCTGCTTTCGCCCATGCCGCTCACGGTACCGGGATCCGGCGGGGTCACGCGGGTGTGTCGTCGGGGTCGAGCGACTTGAGCGCGTCGCGCTCGACGGCCGTGTCGGCCGTCAGCTGCTCTTCGGTGTTCTCGTCGCCGCCGAGCGGGGCACCGTCGCCGACGGATTCGGGAGCGTCGTCGCCGGGTCCGGTGCGGGCATCGTCGGCGGCTTCGGCGGCTTCGGCGGCTTCGGCGGCTTCGGCGGCGTCGGACGCGTCGTCGGCTGATGCGTCCGGCTCCGCCTGCGTGGCGTCCTGCTGACGCGGCAGACCGCTGCCGAGCGGATCGTGTCCGGGGACGTGCGGATGCTGACCGTCGGAGGAGCCGTACATCGGAGTCTGCTCGTTCATGCCCGAGAAGGTATGCGCAGACGCCGGCGGCTGATAACCCCCTTGACAGTGCGTGGCCGGCGCAGGGGCGCCCGCCGTTCAGTCTTCGTCGTCGCGGGGGTCGGCGAGCCGGATCGGGGTGGCGGGGTGGTCGTCGAACGAGCCGGGATCCATGGCGCGGATGACGGACAGGGGTCGGGTCTCGTCGAGCGTCAGCCGGAATCGCCGTCCGTCGCGGCGGCGCAGTCGGCCCGACCACAGCATCCACCCCACGCCGATGCCGAAGGCGACGATCCCCGCGATGCCGCCGACGGCGATCGCCGTTCGCGCGGAGAAGGTGTCGACGATCCACCCGGCGATCGGAGCGCCGATCGGAGTGGACCCCATGATCACCGCCATGTAGAGCGCCAGCACGCGGCCGCGCAGCGCCGCGTCGGTCGTGGTCTGCACGTACCCGTTGGCGGTGGTGAGCATCGAGACCGTCGAGAAGCCGACGAGGACCAGCACCGCGGCGTACGTCGGGTAGGTGGGCATGGCGGCAGAGACGACGGATGCCACACCGAACCCTCCCGCGGCGATCACGAGCACCCGCACCCGGGCCCGATCGCGGCGAGCCGCGAGCAGGGCGCCGGCCAGCGAGCCGATCGCGAGCACGGAGCTGAGCAGGCCGTACCCGTCGGCGTCGCGCCCGAACTCGAGCGCCATGGTCGACGCGAAGATGGGGAAGTTCATGCCGAACGCGCCGATGAGGAACACCATCACGAACACGACGATGAGATCGGGTCGGCCGCTCACGTAGCGAAGACCCTCGCCGAGGCCGCCGCCGCGTCTGCTCTTCACTCGCGGGGTCAGCTCGTTGACCCGGATCAGGGTCAGCGCGATGATCATCGCGAGGAAGGTGACGGCGTTGGCGACGAACACCCAGCCCGAGCCGAGCAGCACGATGAGGATGCCCCCGATCGCGGGTCCGACCAGGCGGGCCATGTTGAACGCCGCGGAGTTCAGCGCCACGGCGTTGGAGGTGTCCTCGAGGCTCACCATGTCGGAGACGAACGCCTGTCTGGCGGGGGCGTCGAACGCGTTGGCGACACCGAAGGCGGCAGCGAAGACGAACATCAGCGGAAGGGTCATCACGCCGGTGAGCAGCAACGCCGCCACCCCGAGGGCGAGCAGAAGGAGCGCCGTCTGGGTGCACAGCAGCACCTTGCGCCGGTCGAAGCGGTCGGCCACCCAGCCGGTCAAGCCGACGAGCACCAGGGGAGGCCCGAACTGCAGGGCCATGGTGACTCCCATGGCGGTGGCGTCGTTGTCGGTGAGCTCGGTCAGCACCACCCAGTCCTGAGCGGTGGCCTGCATCCAACCGCCGACGTTCGAGATGACACCGCCGAGGAACCACGTGCGGTAGTTGAAATTCCGGAACGAGCGGAACATGCCCGACGAGGCGCTCATGCGTCGGCCATCCTCTTCAGCAGGGCCGAAGCGGCGTCCAGCACGGCGAGCTCGTCGTCGTCGAACCGCTGCGCGTCGATGAGGTCGGCCAGCAGACGGTTGCGTTTGCGGATCGTCTCGATCACGACGCTCTCGCCCTGGGGGGTCAGCTCGACGTACACCCGGCGCCGGTCGTGCTCATCGGGCACGCGGATCACGAGTCCGAGTTCGGCGAGTCCGTTCACCGTGGCGCTCATGGTCGGAGCGGTCACGTGCTCGTGCTCGGCGAGGCCGGAGAGGGTACGCCGTCCGTGCACGCGCAGCGCACCGAGGGTGGCCAGCTGCGCATCGCTCATCGCGT
This sequence comes from Microbacterium sp., assembly GCF_032084865.1. Lineage (GTDB taxonomy): Bacteria > Actinomycetota > Actinomycetes > Actinomycetales > Microbacteriaceae > Microbacterium. The sequence goes on along the minus strand of NZ_DAMDLU010000034.1, from coordinate 18,177 downwards.
CGACCGCCCGGGCGGACCGGAGGCGCCGGGTGAGGCGGAACAGCGCGTAGCGCAGCTCTGCGGCGGAGTCATCTGAGTCGGGGGTCACTACTTAGATAGTCTAACTAACGTTTCCTGGCAGAGCCCGATGAAAATCTTGTTCTTGCTCCTGCGGTCGACCCGGTGCGAATGCGAGAATAATTCTCATGCCTCTCGATCTCGAAGTCGCTGTCCAGAACGCCGCCGGCATGCGCGTCGCGCGCGAGATCGGCGCGGCCCGGGTCGAGCTGACGCAGGCGCTCAGTCTCGGCGGGCTCACCCCGTCTCGCGGCACGATCGAGCTTGCGCGCGAAGCGGGCGGCGAGGACGGGCCCGAGGTGCACGTGCTGATCCGCCCCCGCGCCGGCGATTTCCACTACGACCGCGACGAATTCGCCGTCATGGAGCGCGATGTGCGCGACGCGCTCGCCGCGGGCGCACACGGCGTGGTGATCGGATGCCAGGACGCGAACGGCGAACTCGACCGCGACGGTCTCGCGCGACTCCGCGACGCCGCCGACGGTGCATCCGTCACCCTGCACCGCGTGATCGACACCACCCCCGACCCGGTCGCCGCGCTGCGTATCGCCCTCGAGATCGGGCTCCGCCGCGTGCTCACCTCGGGAGGCGCCTCGCGCGCGGCCGACGGTCTCGACGTGCTGCGCGTTCTCGTGCGCGAAGCGGCCGGAGACATCGAGGTGATGGCGGGCAGCGGGATCACCGCCGCCCACGTCGCCGCCATCGCCGGGACCGGCGTCGACGCCGTGCACTTCTCGGCCAAGCGCACGGTCACCGTCGACGGTGGCGTGCGGCTGGGCTCGGCCAGCGACGGCGTCGGAGGGCACGAGGTCACCGACCTCGACGCCGCGCGCTCGATCGTCGACGCGCTCGCGATGTCGCACGCGGTCTGACGAGCGGACCGCCCTCGAGGGATCTGCTCCGTAGACTCGGGACATGGCCACCCCGCGCACTGCTGAGTTCGTCGATGCCCACGGCATCGCCATCGTCTACGACGTCTACGAGGCCGCAGGCACCCCCAGGGGAGTGGTCCAGCTGCTGCACGGCGTGGGCGAGCACGCCGGCCGGTACGTCCGCACCATCGACGTGCTCGTCGAGGCGGGGTTCCACGTCTACGCCGACGACCACCGCGGGCACGGCCGCACGGGCATCCGGCAGCATGGCGGTCCGGCGGGGCTCGGTCGCCTGGGCCCCGGCGGCCTGCGCGCCGCGGTCGACGCGTGCTGGCAGCTCACCGAGATCATCCGCTCCGAGCGCGGAGACCTCCCGCTCGTCCTTCTGGGCCATTCGTGGGGGTCGTTCCTGGCGCAGATGCTGCTGAACCGGCATCCCGAGGCCTACGACGCGGTCGTACTCACCGGATCCGCCCTGCGGACTCCGACCGATCTCAACCCGCGCCCGCTGAACGCCCGGTGGAAGGGGCCCGACGCGCACGGGCTCGAATGGCTCACGCGCGACGAGGCGGTCTGGCCGGCGTTCCGCGACGACCCGCTGACGACCGAGGTGCCGTTGCTCACGCTCTTCGGCCCGATCGAGGCGGCACGGCTGTACGGACTGCCGAAGAAGAACCTGCTCGGGTCCCTGAGCTCGTCGAAGAGCATCCCGGTGCTGCTGATGGTCGGCGGCGACGACCCGGTCGGCGGCCCGCGCAGCGTGCACAAGCTCGCCGACGCGTACCGCAATCGATCCGGCCTGACCGACGTGACGACGCTCGTCTACCCCGACGCGCGTCATGAGCTGTTCAACGAGCTGCAGCAGGACGACGTGCGCGCCGACCTGGTGGCCTGGCTCGACGCGCACATCCCGGCGCAGGGCTGAGGTGGCCGACGTTCTGCAGTGGCTGATCGACGCGTTCAACGCGCAGATCGCCGTCGGGTCGTCGTCGCTGCTCGTGCGCGAGGTGGTCGGCAACGTCTTCGGACTCGCCAGCGCTCTCGGCGCGATGCGCCGGCGGCTGTGGGCGTGGCCGGTCGGCATCGTCGGCAACGTGCTGCTGCTCACCGTCTTCGTCGGCAGCGTGTTCGGCACAGAGCATGCGGCCAACCTGCTCGGGCAGGCCGGCCGTCAGGTGATGTTCATCGCCGTCTCGGTGTACGGCTGGGTGCGCTGGCGTCAGGCCCGCGACAGCGAGGGCCACGCCGTCACCCCGCGGTGGGCGTCGGGGCGCACGCGCGTTCTGCTGATCGCGGCGCTGCTGGTCGGGACGGCGGCGATCACGCCGCTGTTCCGGATGCTCGGATCGTACGAGCCGGTGTGGAGCGATGCGTGGACGTTCGTCGGGTCGCTGCTGGCGACCTGGGCGATGGCCAAGGGGTGGGTCGAGTTCTGGCTCATCTGGGTGGCGGTGGATGCCGTGGGCGTACCGCTGCTGTTCTCGGCCGGCTACTACGCCACCGCGTTCATGTACCTGTTCTACGGTGCATTCACGATCGTCGGCTTCTTCGTGTGGATGCGCGCATCGCGCGCCGACAAACCGCGCATCGACACCGACCTGCCCGACCCGACCGTGCGCGGCGGGCGCGGTTGAGCCGGGGCCCGACGGTGCCCCGCCCGCGCGGTTGAGCCGGGGCCCGACGGTGTCCCGCCCGCGCGGTTAAGATCGAAGAGTGCATGGTGAGTACAAGGTTCCCGGTGGAAAGCTCGTCGTCGTCGACCTCGAGGTCGCAGACGGACTGATCCGCGACTTCCGTCTCGCGGGCGACTTCTTCCTCGAACCCGACACGGCCCTCGAGGCGATCAACGCCGCCGTCGAGGGGATGCCGGTCGAAGCGGATGCCGCCACGATCGCCGCCGCCGTGCGGGCCGCCCTGCCCGAGGGGGCCCAGCTGCTGGGATTCTCTCCGGAGGCCGTCGGCACCGCCGTGCGTCGCGCGCTGGTGACCGCACCGGGCTGGCGCGACTTCGACTGGGAGATCGTGCACGAGAAGGCGGTCTCGCCGCGCATGAACCTCGCCCTCGACGAGGTGCTCACATCGCGTGTGGGGGAAGGTCGTCGCCGCCCGACCCTGCGCATCTGGGAATGGGACGAGTCGGCGGTCGTGATCGGATCGTTCCAGTCGTACCGCAACGAGGTCGACCCGGAGGGCGCGGCCAGGCACGAGTTCGACGTCGTGCGCCGCATCTCGGGCGGAGGCGCGATGATGATGGCCGCCGGGCAGATCATCACCTACTCGCTGTACGTGCCCGCATCCCTCGTGCAGGGCATGACCTTCGCCGACTCGTACGCCTTCCTCGACGACTGGGTGCTGCAGGCGCTGCGCTCGGTCGGCATCGAGGCGACCTACCAGCCGCTCAACGACATCGCCTCGCCCACCGGCAAGATCGGCGGCGCCGCGCAGAAGCGGCTGGCGAACGGAGGCGTGCTGCACCACGCGACGATCTCGTACGACATCGACGGTCAGATGATGACCGAGGTGCTGCGCATCGGCCGCGAGAAGCTCAGCGACAAGGGCACCACGTCTGCGGCCAAGCGCGTCGACCCGCTGCGCACGCAGACCGGCATGGAGCGCGCCGAGATCATCGAGCGCTTCAAAGCGACCTTCCGTGCGCTCACCGGTGCCGAGGACGGCTCGATCTCCGCCGATGAGTATTCCGCCGCCGAGGCTCTCGTCGAGAGCAAGTTCGCGACCGACGCGTGGCTGCACCGCGTGCCGTGACCGGCACGCCCCAGCCCGGCTCCGTCGAGATCATCGAAGGCGACAACCTCGAGGTCGCCGCGTCGCTGGCATCCGGATCCTTCACCCTCGTCTACCTCGATCCGCCCTTCAACACGGGCCGCACCCGCGGCCGCGAGGTCGTCACCGCACGCCGCCTGGTGCCCTCCGACGCGGAGGCCCCCGAGGCAGAGCCGCTCGAGGTGGCGAAGGAGATCCGGTACGGGTTCCACGGGCACTCGTACGAGCGGGTGCGCGGCATGCTGCGCAGCTTCGACGACCGCTTCGACGACTACGGCGACTTCCTCGTGCCGCGGCTCGAGGAGGCTTGGCGGCTGCTCGCCGACGACGGCACGCTGTACCTGCACCTCGACTACCGCGAGGCGCACTACGCCAAGGTGATGATGGATGCCGTGTTCGGGCGCGACTGCTTTCTGAACGAGCTCATCTGGGCGTACGACTACGGCGCGAAGTCGCGCACCCGCTGGCCCACCAAGCACGACACGATCCTGGTCTACGCGAAGAATCCCGGGCAGCACGTGTTCAACGCCGACGACGTCGACCGCGAGCCGTACATGGCGCCGGGGCTGGTCACTGCAGAGAAGGCCGCGCGCGGCAAGCTGCCCACCGACGTGTGGTGGCACACGATCGTGCCCACCACCGGGCGTGAGAAGACCGGCTACCCGACCCAGAAGCCCGAGGGGATCCTGCGCCGCATCGTGCAGGCGTCGAGCCGGCCGGGCGATCGGGTGCTCGACCTTTTCGCGGGCTCCGGCACCACCGGCGCGGTCGCATCGGCGCTCGGCCGCGACGCCGTGCTCGTCGACGACAACCCGGAGGCGGTCCGGGTGATGCGCGAGCGGATGCCGCATGCCGAGGTGCGCGCGGTCTGACCGGCGCGGTCCGACTCACCGCATCGGTGCCAGGGGCCACGCGGCCCAGGGCCCTGAGCGGCCGGCGAGCACCTCGAGCGCGGATGACCGTCGCTCTGCCGGCACATCCTCGCCACGGGACTGGCTCGAGCTCGATCCGTTGTCGAACGTCGTCTCGGATTCGATCCACGGCCGACGGCCGCCCCCGACGCTCTCCCGGTAGTTGCCGGTCACGACCGCGAGAACCTGCCGCTCGAGATCGTCGGCCTGGCCCGACCATTCCTCATCGCAGGCCTCGCATCCACAGGGCGGGTAGCGGAAGTCGTGCAGCAGCCCGGCATGCAGGAGGATGCCGGGGAACCCGGTGAACACGAAGGTCAGCGCCGCGCACGCCGAGTCGTTCGGCGTCACCCGCACGGCGCGCACGACGTCGTGGTGCGGGTGCAGCAGGTCGGCGGCGACCTCGGTGCCCTCCCGCAGGTGCACGTCGTAGGTGCTGGCGAGATGGGCGATGAGCGCATCGGCGATCGCGTGCAGCGGAGCGAAGCGCTCGGTGTCGCGCTCGACCGAGTAGGTGTCGTCGGGCGGGGAGTCCGGCCACCTGTGCCCGTAGTCGATCACGTGGCCGTCGTCGTCGCGGAAGACCGGAGACTCGATCGCGGGGCGCAGATAGGGGGTCACGCCCCCATCTTCACGCAGGGCGGCGACGCGGTCTACCGTGCGACGGGTCTACCGTGCGACGCGGTCTACCGTGCGACGCGGCGGTGCGCGGCGAAGGCGTCGCGCAGCGCGGTGCGCACGACATCAACGGCCTCGTGCGCACGCGACGCCGCCCGCACGGCGGTGAAGACCTCGCGCACGGGGGAGTCGGGCAGGTCGGCGACGGTGAGCGGGCTGGGCTCGTCGCCCCAGATGAGGTCGGGCAGCATGCCCACTGCGTGACCGGATGCCACCAGGCGGACATGCGCGGTGAGGTCGGCCGCCTCGAAGCGCACGTCGGGTTCGAACCCGGCGGCCCGGCACTGCTGCACGGTCCACTGCCGCACGGCGGTCCCCTCGGGTTCCATCACCCACACCCGGTCGTGCAGCTCAGACAGCGAGAGCGGATGCTCGGTCGGCGGCAGCACGATGCGAATCGGATCCTCGCCCAGCAGCTCGTGCACCACGCCGTCGCGCTGCTCGCGGGTCTGCCCGGGGTACTGCTCGGCGATCACCAGGTCGAGCCGCCGCGCCCACAGCTCGAACAGGCTCTCCTCGGGCGGCAGCTCCGCGAGCTCGACGCGCAGGCCCGGGGCGCGCTCGGCGAGCAGGGTCAGCGCGGCCGGTGCGATGGTCTGCGCCGCCGTGGGCATCGCGGCGATGCGCACCGGCTCCCAGCCCGCGTGCGCCGTCAGAGCTGCGCGGGCCTCTTCGTCGAGCTCGAGAGCCCGGGCGGCGTGCTCGGCCAGCATCCGTCCCTGCGGGGTCAGACGCACCCTGCGTCCGTCAGGTTCGAGCAGCGTGACTCCGGCCTCTTTCTCGAGCAGGGCGAGCTGCTGCGAGACGGTCGAGGGGGAGTACGACAGCGAGGCAGCGACCTGGGCGATCGTGCCGCGCAGCGCGAGCTCGTGCAGCAGGCGGAGTCGTCTCAGCTCGAACATGTGCGACCTCTCTGATTCGTCGGGTTCATCGAACATTATCGTTTAGAAACGATCGCTTTTCTTGTACGGTGGGCCCGGGCATCCTGTAACAATGAGCACTCCTGCGCCCGCCTCCGAAGCATCCATCGCCGAACTCGCCGCGCTCGGCGACGACGCCGTCGCCCTGGTGAAGAAGTGGCTCGTCGAGAGTCGCGACGTGCCGACGGATGCCGCCGGCGAGCGTCTCGCGGGAGTCCTGCGCGACCCGAACGGCCTCGACTTCACCGTCGGGTTCGTCGACGGGGTCGTGCGCCCCGAAGATCTCAAGGTCGCGGCGACCAAGCTCAAGGAGCTCGTGCCGCTGACGCCGGGCTTCCTTCCCGCGCCGATGCGCGCCGCGATCGGCCTCGGCGGTGCGACCGCAGGCATTCTGCCCGGTGTCGTCGTGCCGTCGGCACGCGCCGTGCTGCGCCAGATGGTGCGCCACCTCATCGTCGACGCCCGCGACGAGAAGCTGGGTGCGGCGATCAAGCACATCCGCGAGTCGCAGGGCGTGAAGCTCAACATCAACCTGCTCGGCGAAGCCATCCTCGGTCGCGAAGAGGCGAAGCGCCGCCTGGACGGCACACGTCGCCTGCTCGAGCGCGACGACGTCGACTACGTGTCGATCAAGGTCTCCTCGACCGTCGCCCCGCACAGCCCCTGGGCCTTCGACAAGGCCGTCGCCGACGCCGCCGAGGCGCTGCTGCCGCTGTACCGGATCGCCGCGCGCGGCCTTTCGACGGGCTCCGGGACCCAGAAGTTCATCAACCTCGACATGGAGGAGTACAAGGACCTCGACCTCACGATCGCGGTCTTCACGAGCATCCTCGACCGTCCTGAGTTCCAGAGCCTCGAGGCCGGCATCGTGCTGCAGGCGTACCTGCCCGACGCGCTCTCGGCGATGATGCGCCTGCAGGAGTGGGCCGCCGCTCGCGTCGCCTCGGGCGGAGCGCCGATCAAGGTGCGCGTCGTCAAGGGCGCCAACCTGCCGATGGAGACCGTCGACGCCGAGACCCACGGCTGGCCGCTCGCGACCTGGTCGTCGAAGCAGCAGTCCGACTCGTCGTACAAGGCCGTGATCGAGTACGCGCTGCGCCCCGAGCACATCGGCAACGTGCGCATCGGCGTCGCCGGCCACAACCTGTTCGACATCGCCCTCGCCTGGCTGCTCGCCGAGAAGCGCGGTGTCACCGAGGGCGTCGAGTTCGAGATGCTGCTCGGCATGGCCACCGCCCAGGCCGAGGTCGTCAAGCGCACCGTCGGGTCGCTGCTGCTGTACACCCCCGTCGTGCACCCCGACGAGTTCGACGTCGCTATCGCCTACCTGATCCGCCGCCTCGAAGAGGGCGCGTCGCACGAGAACTTCATGTCGGCCGTGTTCGATCTCGACACCGACCCGGCGCTGTTCGAGCGCGAGAAGCAGCGCTTCCTGGCATCCATCCAGACCGTCCCGACCGAGGTGCCTGCCGCGAACCGCAGGCAGAATCGCCAGTCGCCTGCCGCGCCGGCCCCGCGCGACGGCTTCGAGAACACCCCCGACACCGACCCGTCGCTGGCAGGCAACCGCGCCTGGGCCGACGCGATCCGCTCGCGCATGACCGGCTCGACCCTGGGCGACGACACGGTCGCCGCCAACACGCTCAGCACCTCCGAGCAGGTCTCCGAACGGATCGCCACGGCCGTGGCATCCGGCGAGGCATGGCGCGCGCTCGGCGCCGCCGGTCGCGCCGAGATCCTGCACCGCGCGGGCGACATCCTCGAGGCGCGCCGCGCCGACCTGCTCGAGGTCATGGGCTCGGAGGCGGGCAAGATCATCGAGCAGGGCGACCCCGAGGTGTCGGAGGCGATCGACTTCGCGCACTACTACGCCGAGAGCGCCAAGAAGCTCGCCGAGGTCGACGGCGCGGTGATGCAGCCCGTCGGACTCACCGTCGTCACCCCGCCGTGGAACTTCCCGGTCGCCATCCCCGCCGGCTCCACCCTGTCGGCGCTCGCCACGGGCTCGCCGGTGATCATCAAGCCCGCCCGCCAGGCACGCCGCTCGGGTGCCGTGATGGTCGAGGCGCTGTGGGAGGCCGGAGTGCCGCGCGACGTGCTGCAGTACGTGCAGCTCGACGGCCGCTCGCTGGGTGAGCAGCTGGTCAGTGACCCGGCCGTCGGCCGGGTCATCCTCACCGGCGGGTACGAGACCGCCGAGCTGTTCCGCGGCTTCCGCGCCGACCTGCCGCTGCTCGCCGAGACCAGCGGCAAGAACGCCATCATCGTCACGCCGTCGGCCGACCTCGACCTGGCCGCGAAGGATGTCGCGTACTCGGCATTCGGTCACGCCGGCCAGAAGTGCTCTGCCGCTTCGCTCGTCGTGCTCGTCGGGTCGGTCGCGAAGTCGGAGCGGTTCCGTCGTCAGCTCATCGACGCCGTGCGCGCGTACGACGTGGGCGCGCCGGAGGACGGCTCGAACCGCATCGGACCGCTGATCGGGCCGGCCGAGGGCAAGCTGCTCGGCGCCCTCACCGAGCTGCACCCCGGGCAGTCCTGGATGCTGGAGCCGAAGAAGCTCGACGAGGCCGGCCAGCTCTGGACCCCCGGCATCCGCGACGGCGTGCAGCGCGGCAGCGAGTTCCACCGGGTCGAGTACTTCGGGCCCGTGCTCGGCGTGATGACCGCCGACTCGCTGACCGAGGCGATCGACATCGTCAACGACATCGACTACGGCCTGACCAGCGGCATCCACTCCCTCGACGTCGACGAGGTGCAGCAGTGGCTGGCTTCGATCGAAGCCGGAAACGTCTACGTCAACCGCGGCACGACGGGCGCGATCGTGCAGCGCCAGCCGTTCGGCGGCTGGAAGAAGGCCGCCGTCGGTGCCGGGTCCAAGGCGGGCGGCCCGAACTACCTCGTCGGGCTGGCGGAGTGGACGGATGCCCCGGTGCAGTCGGCCACGTCGCTCGACGCGCTCGCGTCGTCGGCCGTCGCTCTCGTCGACAGTGCCGACGCCGAGTGGCTGCGCGGCGCGCTGGCCACCGACATCGACGCGCTGGCCGCCGAGTTCGGCATCGTGCGGGATGCCACCGGCCTCGTCACCGAGCAGAACGCGCTGCGCTACCAGGCGTTGCCGGTCACGATCCGCTACGAGGGTGACCGTGTGGCCGAGCTGCTGCGCGTCGCCGCGACGGGCGCGCGTCTGCGCGCACGGGTCACGGTGAGCGCGGCATCCGCTCTGCCCGCGCCGGTCGTCACCTGGCTGGGCGCACACGATGTCGTCGTGGTGACCGAGGACGCCCAGGCCTGGGCCGGGCACGCCCGTCGCCTCGCCGCCGCGGGCGGACGCGTGCGCCTGATCGGCGCCGACGCGCTCGAGACCGCGACGGCCGTCGACGGGTCGCCGAGCCTGGCGATCTACGCGAACCCGGTGGTCTCGGCCGGCCGCGTCGAGATGCTCACCTTCGTGCGCGAGCAGGCCGTGTCGATCACCGCGCACCGCTTCGGCACCCCGCACCGCTACGACGTCCCGCTGCTCGAGCCTGTGCGCTGAGTCGCGGGTCGGGCTGCGCTTGCTCGCTTCGCTCTTCGCGCCGGC
>NZ_DAMDLU010000034.1:0-8192 GCF_032084865.1 Microbacterium sp. | reverse complement strand
GCCCAGCCGACGGCGTGGGGGCGGGGATGCTCGTGCTCGGTGGTCCCGAATGGTCGCTTTCCTTCGAGAGAGGCAGCCATCTGGGCCCAGCGGACGAGTGAGGGCGGGGATGGTCGAGCTCGTGCGCGGAGTCGATGGCCGGCTCTCTCTTTTGCTGGCTGGGCCCGTACGGTCGCCTCCTCTCGGGTGAGGCGACCATCCGGGCCCAGCGGATGCCGGAGGGCGGCCCGATCAGCGGTGCAGGGAGAACTCCAGGGTCGTGCCCGCCGTGCCGGTGGTGTCGATCGTGAGCCGGATGCCGTCGCCGCGGCGGGCCAACCTGACGCGGTCCGCGTCGTCGCCCTTGACCCTCGTCGCGCGGCTTCCGGCGACGTCGATCACGAGAGTTGCGCCGCTCTGCGTCGGGTCGCTGACCGACATCCGCGTCATGCCCGGCGTGATGCGCGCGATCACGCAGGCCGCACGGTCGGAGGTGAGCGCACCGGCGCTGCCGGCCGCCCAGAAGGCGGCGGCGGTGACGTGCGTCGACAGCTGAATCGCCTGCGCGACGCCGTCGTTGCGGATCACCTGGAAGCGCCGAGCGCGCGCGGCGGCGGCGGTGGCATCGGCATCCGCTCCGGGATGCACGGCATATGCGTACCCGCCGCTCGCCTCGGCGCCCACGCCGTGGGACAGGCTCAGCGTTCCGTACCGGCGGCGCTGCAGCACATCGGTGCCGGCGGCGGCGTTGGTGCTGTTGCGCCGCCAGGTGCCCTCGCGCTCCTCGATCCCGGCCACGAGATCGGCGGGGCCGTCGAGAAGCACATAGCCGCCGACGCCCTCCAGGTGCGCCCACCGCGCCGCTGCGACCGTCTGCCGGGCCGTCACCGCCGTGCCGTCGACGAGCAGCCGGCGCGCGGAGGTGCCGAGGTTGCGATGCTCGATGATCGTGCGGACCTCGCCGTCGCTGCGCGTGGAGATGTCCGCGCCCAGGGCGATGTAGGCATCCGGAAGCGTGACCCACATCTTGCGCGCCACCAAGCCCGTCCCTCCGGGAGCGACGAGATGCATGGCGGCGAGGGCGGTGTCTTCGAAGGTGACCCCGCCCGTCCACTCGTTGTCGGGCGTGCGCTCGCCCCACTCGCCCTCGGGGTTGCGCGGCAGCGGGGTCAGATCGACCGTGGTGCCGGGAGGTGCCGCCAGATCGGAGGTCGACCAGAATTCGTCGTCGAAGTGGTCTTCGTCGCCGCGCAGGTACAGGTACGTCATACCCTGGCTCGTCTTCACCCCTTCGAAGTTCTCGGCTTCGGTGCCCTCGTGCCAGGCGATCCGGTTCGAGCACATCGCCACGGCCAGAGCCCAGGAGGCATCCGCTGAGCGGTGCACCAGCCTGTCCATCGCGGGGAAGAGGTGCGGTCCGGTGGGGTCGGCGACGGTCGATGCATCCGAGTTCAGCAGCTCCGTGACCAGCGAGAGACGCACGATGCTGGTCGTCGAGGTGATGTTCGCCGCTGAGTTGCTCTCGATCCACTGCCGGCACAGACCGCGCCAGCGCGCCGCGGTCTCGGGGTCGGCGGACTGGGCGAGGCGCAGGGTGTGCTCGATCAGGTCGTTGCCGTTGTTGATGCTGCGCTCGGCATAGCGGGCCACGGCGCGCCCGCGCACGGCATCCATCATCTGACCGCGGAACATGAGCGGCGCGAAGGATCCTTCGACGAACCCGCTGACGTTGGCCCGGCTGGGATCGGTGACGTCGAACGAGGTTCCGGCGAGCAGGGCGAAGAGCTTGGCCAGCCCGCCCAGCAGCACCAGCCCGTAGGTGCCGGTGTAGCCGATCGTGGAGTGCTGCACGAACGAGCCGTCGCGGAAGAACCCGTTACCCCCGGTGACGTACTGCCAGGTGTCGCTCAGCGCGGCGACCGCGGCGCGCAGCAGATCGGGGTCGGGCTGAGCGATGGCGCGCACGATGATCGCCTGGCAGATGTCGACACGGTTCGCGCCGTCCGACTTCTGCGGCCCTGACGGGTGCTGCTGCATGCTCGGGTCGCGGCCGGGGAGGAAATGGTCGATCGATGCGCAGTACGCGTCGATCGCTGTCTGGTCGAGCTCGTCGTGCAGCAGGGCCATGGTGTTCGCCAGCGGCTGTGCGGCGCCGATGTTCCACGACCACCAGTTGCCCCACCACTGCGTCTCGGGATTGTAGGCGCGCTCGTGCATGTGGGCGAGGCCGCGCAGCGCCGCGTCGAGCACGACCGCCGAGCCCTCGTGCTTCGAGCCCGGTGTCGACCACGACACGGCCAGGTTCTGGATGCCCGAGTAGTTCATGCGCATCGCGTTGGAGTTGGCGATCTCGGTGGCACCCACCGACCAGTCCTGGTCGGAGAAGTAGCGGGTGGCCGTGGGGCTCACCTTCGCGAGCAGAGCATCCGTGCCCCGATCCATTCGAGCGATCGCCGCGGCGAACGTCGCGGGAGATCCGGTGATGACGCTGCGTCCGGTCAGCGTCTCGATCCAGCGAGCGCGAAGGGCTTCGATCTCTGGCACGCCGACAGCGAGCGGCCGTGCCGCCGCGGTGGCCGACAGGGGACGGGCGGCATCCATGAGCAGTGCCGACGCCACGGCGACGCCGCCGAGCTGCAAGAGGGTGCGACGGGTGGGGCTGAACATGCGAACTCCTTCGGTCCTTGGCAGCGACCCTAGGAGCGCGCAAGGGGAGGATTCAATGTGGACTCCGCGTCTGCGCGCGCCCGCTGGGCCCGAATGGTCGCCTCCTGGCGGATGAGGCCGCCATTCGGGCCCAGCGGGCAGCCGAGGGCGCGGGGCTGCTTGTGCTCGGTGGGCCCGTATGGTCGCCTCATCTCGGGCGAAGCCGCCATTTGGGCCCAGCGAAGGGCATGGAGCGGTGGGTATGACGCGCGAGCGGCGGCTCAGATCAGCGGCAGCGCGTCGTCGTAGGCCGAGCGCGAGAGCGCAGGCTGGTCGCCGAACACGCGGGTGATGCCCGGCTCGCTGCGCCAGGCAGGCCAGCCGGGATCGACGTCGCGGATGAATGAGACCGCCGCAGCGTGCATCTCGTCGGCAAGGCGCTGGGGAGGATGCTCGCCGGCGATGCGGGCCACGTGCGGGTCGTCGAGACAGTCGAACCAGAACGGCACGTCGAGGCAGTGGTACGACCACCCGTTCGTCGGCGACGTCCAGGCGAAACGGTACGCCCAGGTGCGGGCATCCCGTCTGGTCTCGGCGATCCGCACGACGAGTGAGCGGAAGACGCGATCGGTGACGAAACGACCCAGCGCGGCGCCCGCACGGCGTCGCGTGCGGTTCGCCCGACGCCAGCCGCGGCGCAGCGTGTGGGTCTTCTCGACGATCAGCAGCGCGAGCGGCACGGGCACCCAGCGCAGGATGCGCGGGGCGTGGTCGAACACCATCGTGAACTCGTCGTCGGTCGCGCCGAGCAGCAGGGGCTTGTCGGCGCCGACGCCCGCGGCGTACGAGTCGACGGTCGGGCGGGTGATCAGCTCGCCGTCGATCACCGGCCCCCAGGGCAGCCCGTCGGTGAGCGTCGCGGTCGTCGCGGAGAGGCCGGTCTTGCCGAGCAGGGATGCCTCGTACTGGCGCCGCGTGAGCTCGCGCTCCTTCACGCTGCGGAACCCGTCGAGCGTCGGGTCGCAGCCGACCATCGACGCGAGGCGCTCGCTGCGCTTCCTCGCGCGGTCACGGGGCAGGTCGCCGAGGGCACCGCTGATCGAGATGCCCGCGCGGAAGAGGTGCTGCGCGTCGGGCATCCCGAGCAGCGTGAGCACCGCCCCGCCGCCGGCCGACTGTCCCGCGACCGTCACGCGCGACGGGTCGCCACCGAAGGCTGCGATGCTGCGCTGCACCCATTCGAGCGCGGCGAGCCAGTCGCGCACCCCGCGGTTGTCGGGCGCGCCGTCGATCACCCCGAAGCCGTCGAAGCCCAAGCGATACGAGATCACGACCACGACGATCCCGTCGCGCACGAAGGCGCGGCCGTCGTACCAGGGACTCGCCGAGGACCCCGACGAGTAGCCGCCGCCGTGGATCCACACCAGCACGGGGCGGGCTCCGCTGGTGGACGCGGTGAAGACATTGAGATTCAGGGTCGCCGCGCCGGGGATGCTCGGCTCGGGGATGATCGCGTTCGGCTCCTCGCGGCGCTGCGGCGTCGGGCCGTACCTGGTCGCGTCGAGCGGTTCGGTCCACGGCGCCACCGGCTGCGGCGGCTGGAAGCGTCGGCGACCGGTGGGCGGTGCGGCGTACGGGATGCCGAGAAACGCGAGCGATCCGTCCGGGCGCAGGATGCCGCGCACCGGCCCCTCGTCCGTCTGCGCGACCTCTGTCTGCGACTCGTCCTCCACGGCATCAGCGTATCCACCATCGCCGCGTCTTCCCGGGGGTGCGGGGTCAGTTCGGTACGGAATCCGGCTGCGGGACGTACGTTTCTGACCCCGCACCGCCGTTTGGCACTTGACGGGCGATTCCCGGGATGGAGAACGCCGGTGTGCGGGTGTGCTCACCGGCGTTTTCCATCCCCGCGGGGCGCCGCCCGCCGCGGGCGAGGTGTCAGGTCGCGTACTCGTCCGCCACCGTCAAGGCCTCGTCGATCGCCGACAGCCCGCGCGCCAGCTCGTCGTCGGTGATCACGAGCGGCGGGGCGATGTGCGTGCGGTTGAAGTGCACGAAAGGCCAGACGCCGGCCTTCTTCGCGGCGGCGGCGAACGCGCCCATGGGGGCAGCATCCGCTCCCGACGCGTTGAACGGCACGAGCGGCTCGCGGGTCTCGCGGTCGCGAACCAGCTCGACGGCCCAGAACAGTCCGCGCCCGCGCACCTCGCCCACACTCGGATGCGTGTCGAGCCACGACCGCACCGTCGGCTCGACGATGCGCTCACCGAGGTCGCGCACCCGCTCGAGGATCCCGTCGCGCGCGAACACCTCGAAGGTCGCCACACCGGCGGCGCACGCCAGCGGATGCCCCGAATAGGTGAGTCCCCCGCCGAACGGCGTGGTGTCGAAGTGCGCGGCGATCCGGTCTGAGATGACCACACCGCCCAGGGGCACGTACCCCGAGTTCACGCCCTTCGCGAAGGTGATCAGGTCGGGATGCCCGCCGTACGCCTGGAACCCGAACCATTCGCCCATGCGGCCGAAGCCGACCATCACCTCGTCGGCGATGTACACGATGCCGTGCCGGTCGCACAGCTCGCGCACGCCCTGCAGGTATCCGGGTGGCGGCACGAGCACACCGTTCGTGCCGACCACCGATTCGATGATGATCGCCGCGATGGTCGACGGCCCCTCGAGCAGGATCGTCTGCTCGAGGTGCGCCAGCGCCCGCTCGGTCTCCTGCTCCGCCGCCTCGGAGTGGAACGGCGAGCGGTACAGGTACGGCCCGAAGAAGCGCACGGCTCCGGTGTCGCTGACATCGTTGGCCCAGCGGCGCGGGTCGCCGGTGAGCGAGATCGCCGTCGACGTCGACCCGTGATAGCTGCGGTACATCGAGAGCACCTTGCGCCGCCCTGTCGACTGGCGCGCGAGGCGCACCGCGTACTCGTTCGCCTCGGCTCCGCCGTTGGTGAAGAACACCTTCTCGAGGCCATCCGGAGCAACGCCCGCGATCAGCCGGGCGAGCTCGCCGCGCACGTCGTTCGCGACCGACGGCTGAATGGTCGCCAGCCGCCCCGCCTGCTGCTGGATCGCGGCGACCAGATCCGGATGCTGGTGACCGAGGTTCAGGTTGACCAGCTGGCTCGAGAAGTCGAGATACTCGTTGCCGGCGTAGTCCCAGAACGTCGATCCCGCGCCGCCGGCGACCGGCACCGGGTCGATGAGCGCCTGCGCGCTCCACGAGTGGAAGACGTGCGCGCGGTCGTCGGCGCGCACCTGCGCCTCGGCCTCGGCATCCGGCAGCGGGTGGGTGGTTGTGTGGCGGTCGGTGTACTGGCTCATGATCCTCTCCCTCAGTGGTTGCTCGGGAAGCCGAGGTCGACCTGCGCCGGGGTGTGGTCGGGCCAGCGTGTGGTCACGACCTTCGAGCGCGTGTAGAAGCTGATCGACTCCGGGCCGTAGATGTGCGAGTCGCCGAACAGCGAGTCCTTCCAGCCGCCGAACGAGAACGCCCCGACCGGCACGGGGATCGGCACGTTGACGCCGACCATGCCGACCTCGATGTCGAATTCGAACTGGCGGGCGGTACCGCCGTCGCGGGTGAAGATCGCCGTGCCGTTGCCGAATGCGTTCGCGTTGATCAGCTCGACCGCCTCGACGTAGCTGTCGACGCGCACGACCGAGAGCACCGGACCGAAGATCTCGTCTTCGTACACCTTCATCCCCGGGCGCACGTTGTCGAGCAGGGTCACACCGGTGAAGAACCCGTCGCCGTCGAACTGCTTCTGCGTGCCGTCGACGACGACGGTGGCGCCCTCGGCCGCCGCGCCCTCGACGTACGAGACGACCTTGTCGCGGTGCTCGCGGGTGATCAGCGGTCCCATCTCACTCGATGCGTCGGTGCCGTCGCCGATGCGCAGGTCGGCGATGCGGGTGCGGATGCCCTCGATCAGGTCATCGGCGATGTCGCCGACGGCGACCAGCACCGAGACGGCCATGCAGCGCTCGCCGGCCGAGCCGTAGGCGGCCGAGATGGCTGCCGCTGCTGCGCCCTCGAGGTCGGCGTCGGGCATGACGACCATGTGGTTCTTCGCGCCCCCGAGCGCCTGCACGCGCTTGCCGTTGGCCGCGGCGCGCTCGTAGATCGACTTCGCGATCGGGGTGGAGCCGACGAAGCTGATGGCGCCGACGTCGGTCGAGTCGAGGAGCGTGTCGACGGCCACCTTGTCGCCGTTGACGACATTGAGCACGCCGTCGGGCAGGCCGGCCTCCTGGAACGCCTTGGCGATCCAGATCGCCGCAGACGGGTCCTTCTCGCTGGGCTTGAGCACCACGCTGTTGCCGCACGCGATCGCCGAGGCGACCATCCACAGCGGAACCATCACCGGGAAGTTGAACGGCGTGATGCAGGCGACGACGCCGACGGGCTGCTTGACGGAGTGCACGTCGACGCCGCGCGAGACCTGCTCGGCGCGCTCGCCCTTGAGGTGGTGCAGCAGACCGGCGGCGAACTCGACGTTCTCGATGCCGCGCGACACCTCCCCGGCCGCATCCGAGAGCACCTTGCCGTGCTCGCTGGTGACGATCGCAGCGAGCTCGTCGGTGCGCTCGGCGAGGATCTGCCGCAGCCGGAAGAACACGTCGGCGCGCTTGATAAGGCTGGATGCGCGCCACGCGGGCTGCGCGGCCTTGGCCGACGCGATCGCCGACTCGACCTCCTGCGCGCTGGCGGCGGCGACCTGGCGGTGCGCCTCGCCGGTGGCGGGGTTGTAGACCGGCAGGGTGCGGTCGGTGGCGCCGGTCTCGGCGCCGTCGATGTAGTGACGGATCGTGGTCACGGGGTTCTCCTCGTTGAGACGGGCGCGTTCGCACAGACTGTCCGGAAGGACGATCCGGCTCGCTTCTCATCAAAGCAGCGGGCAGGATGGATGCGTGGCCGCAGACCGTCCGAAAGATGATCGCATCCGGACAGAACGTCCGGATGGTGTCGCGCTGCCGCGGGTGCGTGACGTGCTCGATGCCGGAGTGCTGAGCCGGGGTGACCCGCAGGTGCTCGTCGGCGGCGCCGCGCTCGATGCCCGGGTGCGCTGGGTGCACGTGTCGGACAGCGACGAAGTCGCGGGTCTGCTCGATGGCGGTGAGCTGCTGCTGACGACGGCGGCAGGGTGGAGCGGAACGGATGCCGCGCTGCGCTCCGTCACCGCGCGCCTGGCCGGCGCCGGGGTGGCGGGTGTCGTGCTCGAGCTCGGCACGAGGTTCCCGGTCGCGCCGCCCGCACTGATCGCGGCATGCCGCGCGCACGGTCTCGCTCTGATCGCGCTGGAGCGCGTGGTCAAGTTCTTGGCGGTCACCGAGGCGGTGCACCGACGCATCATCGCGGGACAGTGGGAGGCGCTGCAGGAGCGGCAGCGCCTGCACGAGCTGTTCACCGGCCTGACGCTGCGCGGAGCCCCGGCCGACACCGTCGTGCACGCTGCCGCGCGGACGCTGGGTGCGCCGGTCGTGCTCGAGACGCTGAGCCGCGAGGTGGTCACCGCCGAGCTGTGGGGGGAGGCTGCGAGCGAGGCGCTCGATCACTGGCCGGC
>NZ_DAMDLU010000033.1:0-22069 GCF_032084865.1 Microbacterium sp. | reverse complement strand
ACCCGTCGAGCTGCGTGCCACCGAGCCCGATGCGCGCCAGCGTCTGCAGCGGGCCGAGCACCCCGCCGTCGCCGAGCACGATGGCGGTGCGCAGCGCCACTCGGCGCGTGGCGGGCAGGGCATCCGCCATCAGCGCTTGCTCCCACGCCCTCGCGACCTCGACCGAGAATCCGGTGCCGAGCTCGCCGGTCGACTCGGTCATCGCACGATCCTCGGCGTGCCGGTAGATCGTCGCGGTCGACGAGTTCACCCACAGCGCCGGCGGTGCGCTCGCTCTGCTGATCGCCGTGCTCAGCGCTGCCGTGGTCTCGAGCCGCGAGCGGACGATCTCGGCTCGGTTGGCGGGGGTGTACCGGCAGCTCACGCTCTTGCCGGCCAGCCCCACGACCAGCGCGGCACCGTCGACCGCGGCGTCGATGCCCGACTGGTCGCCCCAGCTCAGATCCGCGCCCGAGCGGGAGATCGTGACGACCTCGCGGCCCTCGGCGCGGTACCTGTGCTGCAGGTGCCGCCCGATGAAGCCAGTCGAGCCGCCGATGACGACCCGTGTCATGCCTGCTCCTCTTCGACGCGGAAGGTGAACGTGCCGGCATACTCGTAGAGCCGCCCGATCAGGGGTGCGTCGACGGTGAGCTCGATGCGCTGCACGCCCGCGTGCTTCTCGGCGCTCTCGCGCAGACGCACCACAGGCGCGACGATCCGCGGGATGCGCACCCGGAATCCCGCGAGGCGCACGCCGATCGCCGTGCTGCGCAGCGTGAGGGCGTGCTCGTCGACTCCGACGTCGAAGGCCACGGCGAGGGCCGTCGGCTCGCCGATCTGGTCGACCACGCGGCCTCCCGGGCGCGCGGACACGGCGTCCTTCATGACCCAGTCGCCGTCGGGAAGGTGCAGGGTGCGCACACTGACCGCGCGAGCGGCGATCGTGCGATTGCGGATGGTGAACGGAACGTCTTCGTGCCACCCCGGCAGCACCGCGCCGCTGGCCTGGAACCTCCGCAGAATCGGCCACAGCCAGCGCCGGCGAGTGCCGACGCGCTCGAACACGCCCTCTCCGATGCCGACGCTGCCGCGCGGCACTGCAGAGAAGTACGCCTTCAGCGCCGGGTGGAGTTCCGGCCGCTGCTCGCCCAGAGCCCGGAGATACGGCGACTGGGGGACGTGATCCATGCTTCGAGCGTAGCCGGACGGCGCGGTGGTCAGGATCGCTGCTCGGCGGCGATCCTCGCGTCGACGTTCGCGGCGGAGAGCACGTGCCGCGACACCATGATCGCGGCGCCCAGCACGCCGGAGTGCTCGCCGGCCTGGCTCTGCACGATCGTCAGATGCTGCGTCGCCAGGGGGATCGAACGCTGGTACACGACCTCGCGCACTCCGGCCAGAAGATGCTCTCCAGCGCGGGCGATGATTCCGCCGAGAACGATGACCGACGGGTTCAGCAGGCTCACCACGGTGGCCAGCACCTCTCCCAGATCCCGTCCGGCCTGACGGGTGGCGTCGATGGCAGCCGCGTTGCCGCCCCGCACGAGATCAGCCACGTCTGCGCTTCCCGCCGCGTCGATACCCTGTGCGCGCAGCGCTTCGGCTATGGCGGTGCCGCTGGCGATGGCCTCCAGGTCGCGATCATCGTCGACGGGGCGCCGACTGCCCGCCGGTCGCGGAACGCGCACGTGCCCGAGATCGCCGGCCGAGCCCTGAGCGCCTCGCTGCAGCTGCCCGCCGCTGATGAGTCCCGCGCCGATGCCCGTGGCGACCTTGACGAAGAGCAGATCGTGGGTCTGCGGCCACGAAGTGGCCTGCTCTCCCACGGCGAGGATGTTCACGTCGTTGTCGACCAGCACCGGCACATCGAAGAGCCGTTGCACATACCCGGGCACGTCGAAGCGGTCCCAGCCCGGCATGATCGGCGGGTTCGTGGGGCGCCCGGTGGAATGTTCGACGGGTCCCGGCACGCCGACGCCCACCCCGAGCAGCGGCAGGTCGATGCCTTTCAGGAGTGTCGCGCCGTCGTCGAGCAGGCGCTCCAGCAATGGCTCGGGGCCGTCGCCGATGTCGATCTTGCGGGTGCTGGCGTCGAGAATCCTCCCGCCGAGATCGGCGACGGCGACCGTTGCGTGAGTAGCGCCGAGATCCACGGCGAGGCAGACGCCTGCACGGGGATTGAACGCAACCCGCGCCGGAGGACGCCCGCCGGTGGAGGTCGCCTCGCCAGCCGCCTGGATGAGCCCCGACGCCAGCAGAGCATCGATGCGCGCTGCCACAGTCGAGCGGGAGAGGCCGGTCGATGCGGCGACCTCGGCCTTCGTGCGTGCCTGCCCGTCGAGGAACAGCTGGAAGATCTCGCCAGCGCCAGTCGTGCTCGGCGTCGTCGGGCTCGTCAGATCCACCATTTCGCCAGTAAAGCACACGTCTTGTGAGCATCGCCAAGCGGCTTATGCGTTCCTGTTGTAAAACTTTTGCATGAACGCTGGCAGAAGTGGCAGAACTGTGTCAGACTCACCGGCATGACAACGGATGTCACTCACACCGGCATCGGGACGATCCGATCCGGCATCCTCGGCGGAGGGTTCATGGCCCGTGTGCACGGCGCCGCATCCCGCAACGCCGGCGGCCGCATCGTCGCCGTCGCGACCTCGACTGCGTCGGGCGGGGAGCGCGCGGCCGCCGCACTCACCGCGGAGCGCGCAGAGGCAGACGCGGAGAGCCTGCTGGACTCGAGCGACATCGACCTCGTGCACATCTGCACCCCGAACGCCACCCATGCCGCGCTCGCCATGGCCGCGCTGCGCGCCGGCAAGCATGTCGTGTGCGAGAAGCCGCTCGCGACGAGCGCATCGGATGCCGGTGAACTGGCCGCCGCGGCAGCGGCATCCGATCTCGTCGCGGCCGTGCCGTTCGTCTACCGCTACCACCCGATGGTCCGCGAAGCGCGCGCTCGCGTGCGCCGCGGCGAACTGGGCATGCTGCTGAGCCTGGACTGCTCATATCTGCAGGACTGGATGCTGCTGGCCACCGACGACGACTGGCGGGCGACCTCCGCGGGCGGCCCGTCGCGCGCGTTCGCCGACATCGGATCGCACCTCTGCGACCTGATCGAATTCGTCTGCGATGAGCGCATCCGGCGGCTCAGCGCCCGAACCCGCACCGTGTATGACGAGCGGGCGGAGCACACCGTCGACAACGAGGACATCGCCGCGCTGCTGATCGAAATGGAGTCGGGTGCCCTGGGTACGCTGCTGATCTCGCAGATGGCCGCGGGGCGCAAGAACTCACTCGTCATCGAGCTGCACGGCGCGCAGCGGGCGCTGCGGTTCGACCAGGAGCGACCCGAAGAGCTGTGGCTTGGCGCGCGCGACGCGTCGACGACCGTCACCCGCGATCCGGCGACCGCAGCGCCGGATTCGGCACGACTGCAGCGTGTGCCCGCCGGACACCCGATGGGGTACCAGGACGCATTCAACGGCTTCGTCGCCGACGTGTACTCCGCGATCGCCGGCGCAGAGCCCGAAGGGCTGCCGACCTTCGCCGACGGTCTGCGCGCCGCGCTCATCACCGACGCCGTGCTGCGTTCGGCCGCCGACGGTGGACGCTGGGAAGAGGTGCAGTCATGAGTCAGGCGCTGGATCCCGGTCACGACGTCACGGGCGTCGTCGGCGAGACAGTGCTGGCCGTGCGAGCAGTCGGCAAGTCGTTCTTCGGCGTCGACGTGCTCGGCGGGATCGACTTCGACGTGCGTCGGGGAGAGGTGCACGGCCTCGTCGGCGAGAATGGCGCCGGCAAGTCGACGCTGATGAAGATCATCGCGGGCGTGCAGCCCGCCGACCATGGCGTGATCGAGTATCAGGGTCGCGAGGTGCACTACGCCCATCCTCGCCAGGCGATGGATGCCGGCATCGTGACCGTGTTCCAGGAATTCACACTGCTGCCCGAGCGCACAGTCGCGCAGAACGTCTTCCTCGGCCGTGAACCGCGCCGATTCGGGTTCGTCGACAACCGTGCCATGGCGGCGCGCACCCACGAGCTGCTCGAGGAGCTCGGCGTCGACTTCATCGATCCTCAGGAGCGGGTCCGCTCACTGACAGTCGCCGAACAGCAGATCGTCGAGATCGTCAAGGCGCTCTCGTTCGACGCGCAGGTGATCTCGATGGACGAGCCGACTGCGGCCCTGAGTGACCGCGAGGTCGAACTGCTGTACGCGATCGTGCGTCGGCTGACCTCGCGCGGTGTCGCCGTGATCTACGTGTCGCACCGCCTCAAGGAGATCTTCGATCTCTGCGACCGCATCACCATTCTCAAGGACGGCAGGCACGTGTCGACCGACGACACGGTCGCGCTCACGACAGACGAGCTGGTGCGCCGCATGGTGGGGCGATCCATCCAGTCGTACTTCCCCGACCCGATCGACGGCACGCGCAGGGGCGCGGTGCGGCTCGAGTTGGAGGACAGTGGCAACGCCTTCGTCGACGGCGTCTCATTGGCGCTGCACGCCGGCGAGATCGTCGGCGTCGCGGGACTGCAGGGCTCCGGGCGCACCGAACTGGTCGAGGCCATGTTCGGCGTGCAAGGCTTCACCCGCGGCAGCATGCGAGTCGACGGCGAGCCGGTGCGCTTCCGCAATGCTCGCTCAGCCGTTCGCGCGGGCCTCGCGCTGGTCACCGAGGACCGCAAAGCCCTTGGGCTCGCGCTCGGGCAGTCTGTGCTCGACAACACCCTCCTGGTGATGCGCAGCGTCTTCGCCGGGCGCTCTCGCGCGGCGGCAGCCCGCGCACCCGGCATACTCACCGCACTCGAGATCAGCGCGCGCGGCACGACGCAGGAGGCACGGTTCCTCTCGGGCGGCAACCAGCAGAAGGTCGTGCTGGCCAAGTGGCTGCTCACCGAACCGCAGATCGTGCTCTTCGACGAACCCACCCGCGGCATCGATGTCGGCGCGAAGTATGCCGTCTACACGCTCATGCGCGACTTGGCCGCCGAGGGGAAGGCCGTGCTCATGGTCTCCAGCGAGCTGCCCGAGGTGATCGGCATGAGCGACCGCATCCTCGTCATGCGGGATGGAGAGCTCACTGCGGAGCTGCCGGCCGGATCAGCCGAGCATGAGATCCTCGCCGCCGCGACCGGTGCGCACCGGACCGACCGCACCACCGGAGGCACCCGATGAAGAAGCTCCGCATCGATGCACCCGTCATCGTGCTGGCCATCCTCGTGGTCGTGCTCGTCGTCGGCGCGATCCTCACCGCCAGCGTCGGCCGCAGCTTCGTCAGCGCCGGCAGCATCCGCGACATCCTCACCGGCATGAGCGTGCTCGGCCTGGTGGCGATCGGGCAGACGCTCGTGATCATCGGCGCCTCGCTCGACCTGTCGGTCGTCTACGTCGTGAGCATGGCCAGCCTGATCGCGGCGACGACGATGGACGGCGACCCGGCGAACATCTCCTACGCCATCCTGCTGACGCTGGCGGTGTGCGCGGGGATCGGGCTGGCCAACGGCTTGATCGTGACCGTGCTGAAGGTCAACGGCTTCATCGCCACGCTCGGCGTGGGGCTCATCCTGCAGGGCATCCTCAACACCGGCTTCAAGGGCTCGGCCGGCAAGGTGCCCTGGGAGTTCCAGCTGCTTGGGGCCACGGGCGTCGGCCCGGTGCCGGTGTCGACGATCATCATGATCCTGCTCGCTGTGCTCATCTGGTTCCTGCTCGGTCGCACGCGCACCGGCGCCCACCTCTTCGCCGTCGGCGGCGACCCCGAGATCGCCCGGCTCTCGGGCGTGCGCACCCGCCCGCCGCTGATCGTGGCGCACACCCTGTGCTCGCTGTTCGCCGGCCTCGCCGGCCTGCTGCTGGCCAGCCGGCTCGGGGTGGGATCGCCCACCGTGGGGCAGCAGGGCGGCTACGATCTGCTCTCCATCGCGGCAGTCGTGCTGGGCGGCACGCTGCTGCTGGGAGGCCGTGGTTCGATCTGGGGCAGCATCGGCGGCGTCGCGATCCTTGCGGTCGTCGACAGCGTCATGAGCGTCATGCAGATCAACCCGTTCCTGAAGGACGTCGTCCGCGGTGTGGTGATCATCGCCGCCGTGGCCGTCTACAGCCGCCGCGCCATCATCCGCCGCCGTACACGGTTCGCTCCCGATGGCATACGCAGCGCGTCGGATGCCGGCGCCCGTGCCGCCGAGCCGGCGATGGCCGCTGCCGCAGCGGATCTTGTCACTGAGACCAGGAAGGGAGGTGCGCGATGACCTTCCTGCGCACCCTCGTCAGTCCCCGCGGGGCTGTCTTCCTGCTGCTGGTGCTGCTTCTGGTGGCCGTGATGATCATGAACCCGAACTTCGCCGAGCCGGGACAGCTGATGCGGTTCATCCAGCGAGTCGCGCCGATCGCCATCGTCGCCATCGGTCAGTTCTTCGTGATCGTCGCGGGCGAGTTCGACCTCTCGCAGGGCTCACTCATCACCGCCCAGGTGATCATCGCCGGCAACCTCGTCGGTGACGACGATGCGAAGACCGTTCCCGTGCTGTTGCTCATGCTGGCCTTCGGCGTCGTGGTCGGGCTGCTCAACGGCGCCCTCACCACCATCCTCAAGGTTCCGTCCTTCATCGCCACGCTCGGGATGATGCTGGCGCTGCTCGGCGGCGCGATGTGGTGGACCGGCGGGGCCGCCACCGGCAACCCCGCCGACAGCTTCCGGCAGATCGGCCGAGGCGGCATCCGCGACGTACCGATCCTCGACTTCATCCCGTGGTCATCGCTGATCCTCATCGGCTGGCTGGCGCTGGCCGTCTGGGTGACCAAGCGTCCCCTCGGCAAGCTGCTCATCGCGATCGGAGACAACGCCCGAGCCGTCGACTACGCGGGCGGCCGGCGCGCCTGGGCGACCACGCAGGCGTTCGTCATCTCGTCGGTGTCGGCCACACTCTCGGCCGTGCTGCTGGTCGGCTATGCCGGCGTGCACCCCTCCGTCGGGCGGGGATACGAGTTCATCGCGATCACCGCGGTCGTCCTCGGCGGCGTCGTCCTCGGCGGCGGCCGAGGCTGGGTCGTCGCCGCGGCCGCGGGAGCCTTCGTGCTCGAAGCGCTTTTCATGCTGCTGAACATCCTCGGTGTTCCCTCGACCCTCCGCGACGCCGTGCAGGGCGTCATCATCATCGCCGCCGTCGCCTATTCCGCGGTTGCGTTCCGCGGCCGCCGCCGTAACGGCTCGGCAGCACAGTCTTCTCCCGACTCGGGGAAGGAGCCGGATCCGTCGCCCGACGCATCCGCTCGCCAGTCCACGAAACCTGCCCTCCCCACAGAGGGCGCCACACAGATCAGAGGAGAACAGTAATGCGTCGATCGATGAAGATCGCCACCGCTGGGGTGGCCATCTTCGGTCTCATCGCGTTGGCCGGGTGCACCACCGACCCGTCTGTCGCACCGCCGAAGACCGAGGAATCCGAAGCGCCGCAGTCGACAGACGAGTGGTTCGATCAGGCGCTGTTCGACAAGCAGTCCGCCGAGCGGGACGTCACACCGGAGGGGCCGGCTGACGAGCCGTACCTGCAGCACATCAACGCAGAGATGGTCGACACCTCCGAGTTCGCCGGCGAGGGGCCGAAGAAGGCCTGCTTCGCGAATGCGTCGATCTCGAACCCGTGGCGTCAGACCGGGTGGATCACGATGAACGAGCAGCTGAAGGTGCTGCAGGCGGCCGGCGTCATCAGCGAGATGGAGACCCGCGACGCGCAGGACTCCGATGACACGCAGATCGCCGACATCGACTACTTCATCGCCGAAGGCGGGTGCGACATCTTCCTGATCTCGCCGAACAGCACGGCGGCGATGACGCCCGCTGTCGAGCGCGCCTGCGAGACGGGCAAGCCGGTCGTCGTCTTCGACCGCGGCGTGAACACCGACTGTCAGGTCACCTTCATCCACCCCATCGGCGGCTTCGCCTGGGGCATCGACACCGCGGAGTTCCTGATCGACAACCTAGAGAAGGGCGACAAGGTCGTGGCGCTGCGTATTCTCCCCGGCGTCGACGTACTCGAGCACCGCTGGGCGGGCGCGAAGAAGCTGTTCGAAGAGTCCGGCATCGAGGCGGTCGACTACTTCACGGGCGCCGACCCGGCCGAGATCAAGAACATCATCAGCGACGAGCTCGCCAAGGGCGACGTCGACGGCGTGTGGATGGATGCCGGCGACGGTGCCGTCGCAGCCATCGAGGCGTTCGAGGACGCGGGCGTCGACTATCCGGTGATGACCGGTGAGGACGAGATGAGCTTCCTGCGCAAGTGGAAGGAGACGGGCATGACGGCGCTCGCGCCGGTGTACTCGAACTTCCAGTGGCGCACGCCGCTGCTCGCCGCGCAGAAGATCTTCGCCGGCGAAGAGGTGCCCAAGGAGTGGGTGCTGCCGCAGAAGCCGATCACCGCAGGCGAGCTCGACGACTACCTGACCGCGAATGAAGGCATGCCCGACGGGCACTACGCCAAGTTCGGCGGCGAGAAACTGCCTGGCTACCCGCAGGTCTGGCAGGACCGGGTGATCCCGTGACCCATCGCGCCGACCCGGCAGTCGATGGGGAGGACGACTGCCGGATCGGCGCGAACAGCGGTCAGGTGAGAGAGGGAGTGTGATCGGATGCCGCGTGCATTGGCCGTCAACACCTGGGTGTGGACATCGCCGCTGACCGATGAGTCGCTGGAACCGCTGGCGCGCAGGGCCGCAGGGATGGGCTACGACGCTCTCGAGCTGCCGCTGGAGAGGGTCGGGGATTGGGATCCGGCCCGCACCAGGGCTGTGCTCGACGATCACGGCCTGCGGGCGGTCGTCATCGGGGCTATGGGCCCTGGACGCTCATTGATCGCCCGGGCGGGCGACGTCGCCGCCACGCAGGACTACCTGCGCGAATGTATCGGGGCGGCGGCGACGGTGGGCGCGGAGATCGTCGCCGGCCCGTTCTACGCGCCGACGGGGGTGACCTGGCGGATGGATGCCGCTGAGCGCGCGGCTGTCGTGGGGGAGCTGCGTGAGAATCTGGCGCCGGTGGCGGACGCGGCCGCAGAACGTGGTGTCACCCTCGCTGTCGAGCCGCTGAACCGCTACGAGACCAGCGTGATCAACACCGTCGCGCAGGGGCTCGAGTCGCTGGCACCCCTGCTCGGCGCCGGTGTCGGCCTCGCGCTGGACACGTACCACCTGAACATAGAGGAGAAGCGGCCCGCCGATTCCGTGCGCTCCGCCGGTGCAGCCATCGCGCACGTGCAGGTCTGCGGCAGCGATCGCGGCGCCGTCGGCGACGACCATACCGATTGGCCTGCCATGCTGCAGGCCTTGGACGACGCCGGCTACACCGGCATACTCGGCCTCGAGAGCTTCACTGGCGAGAACGCGACGATCGCCGTCGCCGCCTCGGTGTGGCGGCCGCTCGCCGCCTCGCAGGACGAGCTGGCCGAGCGCAGCCTCCGAGCGCTGCGCGCCCTCGGCGCCTGAACCATCCGTCACGAAGGAGCGACATGGCACAGCATCCCGTCACCCTGTTCACCGGCCAATGGGCCGACCTTCCCTTCGAGGAGGTCGCACGGCTGGCAGCGTCCTGGGGCTACGACGGTCTCGAGATCGCCGCGTCCGGTGACCATCTCGACCTCAGTCGCGCCGATGAGGACGACGCGTATCTGGCGTCCCGCCGGGACATCCTCGACCGGCACGGATTGCAGGTGTTCGCGATCTCGAACCACCTTGCGGGCCAGGCCGTGTGCGACTCGCCGATCGACTTCCGCCACCAGGCCATCCTGCGGGACTACGTCTGGGCTGACGGTGATGCCGAGGGTGTGCGACAGCGCGCCGCCGACGACATGAGACGCGCGGCTCGCGTGGCGCGCAAACTGGACGTCGACACCGTCGTCGGCTTCACCGGATCCTCGATCTGGCAGTACGTCGCCATGTTCCCACCCGTGTCCGCCGAGGTGATCGAGAGCGGATTCGAAGACTTCGCAGAACGCTGGAATCCGATTCTGGACGTGTTCGACGGGGAGGGCGTGCGCTTCGCGCATGAGGTGCACCCGGGTGAGATCGCTTACGACTACTGGAGCTCGGTGCGCGCTCTCGAGGCGATCGATCATCGTGAGGCGTTCGGCTTCAACTGGGACCCGTCGCACATGATGTGGCAGAACATCGACCCCGTGGGCTTCATCTGGGACTTCCAGGATCGCATCTACCACGTGGACTGCAAGGACACTCGGATGCGCCCACCGAACGGCCGGGCCGGCGTGCTGGGATCGCACCTGCCGTGGGGTGACCCGCGCCGCGGCTGGGACTTCGTCTCGACGGGGCACGGCGACGTGCCCTGGGAGGATGCGTTCCGCGCGCTCGATGCCGTCGGCTACGCCGGCCCCATCTCGATCGAGTGGGAGGATGCCGGGATGGACCGCATGCACGGGGCCGCCCAGGCGGTCGAATTCGTGCGGTCCCTGCTGTGGCCGACGCCGACGGCAGCGTTCGATTCGGCCTTCAGCAACCAGTAGACCCCGCGCCGCCCCCGCGCCGGTCAGGCCTCCTGCAGGCGCACCAGACGCTCGTGGCCGGACTCCTCGAGCGCGGCGACATCGTCTCGCGAGCGCAGGAAGTCGTTGAACGACCGGTATCCGAGCGCCTTCTCGCTGAACGAGGGATCCATTCTGCGCATCTGCGTCTTCACCGCCGAGGCGTGCAGCCACTCGTCGGCGTCGGCCTTGTCGTGCCCGAGCCGCAGGGCCCGGACGAGCAGGGCGGTCGCCTCGGACTGGTCGTCCTGCTTGGGGGCGGAGGTGCGCGTGCGGCGGCTTCTCGTGGTGCTCTTCGGCTCGGGCTTGTCCTTTGCGGACGCGGCGGCAGGCGCATCCACTGTGGGTCGGACCACACCGGGAAGCGAATCGTACGACTCGAACTCGTCGCAGGCCGCGGCGAGCGACTTCGCCGTGGACCCGGCCACTCCCACCCCGATCACGTACCGGCCCAGCCGCTTGCAGCGCTGTGCGAGGGGCACATAGTCGCTGTCGCCGGCGACGATGACGACGTGAGTGAGGTCGGGCAGCCGGAACATGTCTTCGACGGCATCGACGGCGAGACGGATGTCGGCCCCGTTCTTCGCGTACGCCGCCGCGGGGAACAGCTGCACGAGGTCGACCGCCCTGGCGACGAGCTGCGAGCGGTACTCGGCGTTCACCGGAGACGACCAGTCGGCGTACGCGCGGGTGAGCACGAGCGTGCCGAACGACGAGGCGTAGTCGATGATCGCCCCTACTTCGATCGTCGCCTGCTTGAGTCGCTCGGCGACCTCGGCGTCGTTCGGGTCGTCGGTGATCCGCTGGCGATCCTTGCCGTACGCGTTGCGGCCATGCACCCGGTCGTACCAGGAGATGACGATGTTGTCGAAGTCGAGGTAGACGGCCACGCGGCCCGTTGTCTCTGCCATGTCAGCTCTCGCTCGGGTAGACGACGCCGATCTGGCGCCGGATCTCATCCAGGGTGCCCATGATCTCGACCGACTGGGCGATCGGAAGGGGAAGCAGCGCGCCGGAGACGTCACCTGCGGCGACAGCTCCTTCCGCGGCGAACGCCTGGTACTGCATGCCACGGCCCTCGACCTGCGAATCGTACTCCTCGAGCAGGGTTCCGTCGGCGGCGATCACGCGGAAGGACGTCGGGGTGTACCAGATGCGGTCGATCTCGATCCGCGCGTCGGTGCCGAGCACGACGGCCCTGTTCGGCCCCACTGTGCGCGAGGAGGAGAACGACGTCGAGATCGCACCGCCCGCGTGGATCATCGTGGTGGCGACCTCGGCATCCGCGCCCGTCTCGATCAGACGCGCGGTCGCCGAGATCCTGTCGGGAGCGCCCAGCACGTCCCAGATGAACGAGATCGGGTAGATCCCGAGGTCGAGCAGCGCTCCGCCGCCGAGCGAGAGGGCGTTGATGCGGTGCTCGGGGTCGGTCGACAGACTCTGGGTGTGATCGGCCGACACCGAGCGGATCTCGCCGAGGGTGCCCTCGGCGATGATCTCGCGCAGCCGCACCATGTGCGGCAGGTACCTGGTCCACATCGCCTCCATGGCGAGCAGGCCCTTCTCGGCGGCGAGCGATCGCAGGTCGTCCGCCTCGGCGCGGTTGAGAGTGAACGCCTTCTCGACGAGCACGTGCTTGCCGTTCTGCAGCGCGAGCCGGGCGTCTTCATGGTGCATGGGGTGCGGGGTGGCGACGTAGATGATGTCGACCTCGGGGTCTTCGGCGAGGTCGATGTACGACCCGTGCGCGCGCGGGATGTCGAAGCGCGCAGCGAACTCGTCGGCGGACTCCTGCGAGCGCGAACCCACCGCGGCGAGGTCGAGGCCCGCGGTGCGCAGGTCGGATGCGAAGGCGGTCGCGATGCCGCCGGTGGCGAGGATGCCCCATCGAAGTCCGGTCATGGCATCAGCGTATCGGGGCGAGCGACATCGACCACCAGGGGACGCTCAGCTCAGCGAGCGCCGACCAGGGCATCCTCGAGCAGCGGCGCGAGCGCTCGGTCGAGGTCGGCGATGAGATCGGCCGGGTCTTCGAGCCCCGCGGAGACCCGGACGGTGTTCAGCGAGATCCCGGCCGCGGCGCGCTGCTCGGCGGTCAGGTGCGAGTGCGTCATCGACGCCGGATGCGCGACCATGCTGCGGGCGTCGCCGATGTTGGCGACGAGGCGGAGCACCCGCAGCTCGTCGACGACCGAGGCGACCCGGTCGAACGCCCCGTCGTCCTCTGCTCCGACGATGTCGAACGAGAACACCGAGGGGGCGCCGTTCGGCAGGTAGCGTGCTGCGGCGTCGCGCCACGGGTTGTCGTCGAGTGACGGGTGGTGAACGCGGGCGACGGCCGGATGCCCGCCGAGATGCTCGGCGATCAGACGTGCCGTCGCCGACTGCCGCGAGACCCGCAGGTCGAGCGTCTCGATGCCCTGCAGGATCTGCCACGCGTTGAACGGAGACAGGGACGGGCCGAGGTCGTGCACGTACTTGGACTTCACGAGCGCGGCGAAGGCATGACCCGCGCCGAACCGCTCCCACAGCACGAGATCGCCGAAGCGCGTGTACGGCGCGGTGAACTGCGGCCACCGTGCGGGCTCGGCACCGAAGTCGAAGCTGCCCTGATCGACGACCACACCGCCCAGCGAGCTGCCGTGACCGGAGAGGAACTTCGTGGCCGAGTGCACGACGAAATCCGCACCGTGCTCGCCCGGGCGCACGAGGTGCGGGGTGCCGACGGTGTTGTCGATGACGAGCGGCACGCCTGCGGCGCGGGCGACGTCGGCGACCGCGCGGATGTCGAGCACCTGCGCTATCGGGTTCGCCACCGACTCGGCGAACAGCAGCCGCGTGCGCGGGGTGACGGCATCCCGCCAGGCATCGTGGTCGTCCTGATCGACGAAGGTGACCGAGATGCCGAAGTCGTCGAGCGTCTCCTGCAGCAGATCGATGGTGCCGCCGTAGAGCTGGTCGGCGGCGACGACGTGACCGCCGCGATGCACGAGCGCGAGGATCGTGACAGCCACGGCGGCCTGCCCGGAGGCGACGGCCACCGCGCTCACCCCGCCCTCGAGCAGCGCGACGCGCTCTTCGAGAATCTGCTGGGTGGGGTTGGCGTTGCGCCCGTAGATGATGCCGGGGCGCCGCAGCGCGAACAGGTCGGCGGCCTCGGCGAGCGACGCGAACTCGTACGCCGCGGTCTGGTGGATCGGCGGCACGGCGCTGATCACGCCGGTGGGCCGGTAGCCGGCCTGCACCTGGGCGGTCGCGAAACCCTGGGGCGTCGCGCTACACGGGGAAGTCATGTGCTCATGATGCTCTGATGCACCGCGCCGACGCCCCTCGTGTGTCGAACTGTTGCGGCGCGCGTCTCGCGGCGGCGGATCCGGTCAGGGAACGAGGATGATCTTGCCGTTCGCGGCGTGCTGCTCGATCAGCTCGTGCGCGCTCGCCGCGTCGGCGAGGGGAAGCTCGGGGCCCAGCTCGATCTGGAAATCGCCCGCCTCGATGAGGTTGATGGTCAGCGGGATGGCGTCCTGCCGCCACGCCTGCTCCTCGTCGGTGAGCGGGATGGGACTGCCGCCGGAGAACGCGCGGATGCCGAAATCGGCGGCGTCGGGGCCCCGCACGATCGTCGCGATGCGCTCGCGGTCATCGACCAGTGCGAGCGAGGTGCGGATCGCCTCGTCGGTGCCCGCGCAGTCGAGCGCGACCGTCACCCCTTCCGGGGCGAGTGCGCGCACGCGCTCGGTCAGGCCGTCGCCGTACGCGACCGGCTCGGCGCCGAGCGAGCGCAGCTGCTCGAAGCGCTCGGGACTGCCCGTCGCGATGACCCGCGCACCCCAGAGCACGCCGAACTGCACGGCGGCTTGGCCGACCGCGCCCGATCCCGCGTGCACGAGCAGCGTGTCGCCCTTCTCGACCCCGAGCGAGCGCAGGCACTGGTACGCAGTGCCGACCGGGATCCCGAGGCTCGCGCCCTCGGTCATCGTCACGCCGTCGGAGAGGCGGAACAGCTTCGACACGGGCACGGCGAGGGCGCTCGCATAGGTGCCGAGCACGTTGACGATGACGACGCGGTCGCCGATCTCGAATCCGGTGACGCCCTCACCGAGGCTCGCCACGACGCCCGCGCCGTCGAAGCCCACGCGGCGCGGCTCGGTGATGGGCGCAGAGGGTCGCGCGCCGCGGCGCAGCTTGGCATCCAGCGGGTTCACCCCGGCCGCCTCGATGCGCACCACGACCTCGCCGGACCCGGCGACCGGATCCGGGATCTCGGTCAGCCGCAGGACGTCAGGGGTGCCGATCTCGGTGTACACGATTGCGTGAGCCATGCGCCCCACCGTACCCGGACTGGTCCGGAGGACGCACGAGCCGCTCGGCGCCTTCCGATGCCCTGCTCAGCGCTCTCCGGATGCCCTGCTCAGCGCTTTCATGATGCGCTGCGGGGAGACCGGCTGCGCGGTGCCGAGGCGCTGCGCGAAGACGCTGATCCGGTACTCCTCGAGCAGCCAGCGCACCTCGACGAGGTGTGCCGGCGCATCCGGAGGGAGGGGGATGCCGCCGCCGGCGTCCTCGAACGCCTGCGCGACCCGCTCGTACTCGGTCATCCGCGCGCGGTCTCTGCCGGGCTCGTTCGCGAGGGTCTTCAGTCGTTCGAGCATCCCGTCGAGGTACCGCGGCAGATGCGCGAGCCGCTCGGTGCCCGTCGCCGAGATGAACCCGGGGCGGATCAGACCGCTCAGCTGCGAGCGGATGTCGTTCAGCGGACCGAGCAGGGCGAGCGAGTTCTGCGACTTGATGCCGCGCTCGACATCGCGGCTCCTGGTGAGGATCTTCGCGACGAGCGATACGCACGCGAAGAGGCGGTCGACCAGTTCTGCGTTGACCTCGTCGCGCACGCGCCGGAAGTCCGCCTCGCTGCGGATCACCCCGCCCGGGATGCGCTCGTCGATGAGGGCGCGCACGACCGTCGTGCGGGCGTCTTCGATGAGTTTCGCGACGTTCGGGTACGGCGACGCCGCGAGCGCGAGCTTCTCGGGCGCGGTCAGATGGTTCTGGACGTACGACGCGGGCGAGGGGACGTTCAGCAGCACGAGACGCAGCACGCCGTCGCGGGTGGCCGCAGCCGCGGCATCCGCCGTCGCCTCGACCCGCACCGAGACCGACTTGCCGCGGTCGACGATGGCCGGGTAGCCGCGCACCGTGCCGCCCGCGACCTTCGTGTCGAGCAGGTCGGGCAGGTCGCCGAAGGTCCAGTCGGTGAGGTCGTCGCGTTCGATCGGGCCCTTCGGCAGGCCCTTCGACGGGCTCAGGACAGGCCGCAGGGACCCGGTTGATGGGCCCTTCGACAGGCTCAGGGACCCGTTCGCCTCGTGCCGGGCGAGCGAGCGGGTCACGCTCTGCCGCGACCGGTCGGACAGCCGCTGCTGCAGCACGGTGAGGTCGCGGTCGGATCCGACGACGCGCCCTCTCTCATCCACCGCGCGGAAGTTCACCAGCAGGTGCCCCGGCACGCGCGCGTCGTCGAAGTCGGAGGCGGAGACCGGCTGATTGGCGAGCGGCTGGATGAGCGTCGCCAGTGCCACCTTGAGTGAGCGGGCCGGCACGCCCGCGTGGTGCTCGGGGCCGTCCGCGCTCAGCTGCTCTCCGAACTTCTCGGCCCAGTCGGCTGCGGGCACGACGTGCCGACGGATCGCCTTCGGCAGGGCGCGCAGCAGTGCGGTGATCAGCTCTGCCCGCAGGCCCGGCACTTGCCAGTCGAAGCCCGTGTCGCGGATCTGCTGCAGCAGCGCGAGAGGCACCACGACGCTCACGCCGTCGTCGTCGGCGCCGGGCTCGAACCGGTACGCGAGACCGAGCACCTGATCGTCCTGCTGCCAGCGGGTCGGGAACTCGCTCTGCCCGCCATTCGACAGGCTCAGGGACCCATCGTCGTCGTCGATCAGGTCGCTCTCGCGCATCACGAGCAGCTTGGGCGTGGTCTGCAGCGCGTCGCGCCACCACTTCTCGAACGAGCGCACGTCGAACACCTCGCGCGGAACGCGCTCGTCGTAGAACGCGAACACGGACTCGTCGCCGGCGAGGATGTCGCGGCGGCGTTCGCGCTCCTCGAGCTTCTCGATCCGGCGGCGCAACTCGGCGTTGGCGCGCCAGAACGCGCTGACCCGCTTGTCTGAGCGCTGCGGGTCCCACTCGCCCTCGACCAGCGCGTGCCGCAGGAAGAGCTCGCGTGCGCCGGCGCGGTCGATGCGCGCGAACTGCACGCGTCGTTTCGGGATGATCTCGACGCCGAACAGGGTCACCTTCTCGTAGGCGACGGCCGCGCCGGCATCCTTCGACCAGTGCGGCTCGGTGACCTGTCGCTTGGCGAGGTCGCCGGCGAGCGCCTCGGCCCACGCCGGGTCGATCGCGGCGACCGTGCGGGCGAAGGTGCGCGACGTCTCGACGACCTCGGCGGCCATCACCGCCTGCGGTGACTTCTTGCGCAGACCCGATCCCGGGAAGATCGAGAACCGGATGCCGCGGGCGCCGCGATACTCCGCGATGCGGCGGCCCTTCTCTCCCTTGGCCTTGTTCGCGCTGCCGGCGACGGTGCGCTCGTCGAGGATGCCGATCTGCGAGAGCAGGCCGGACAGGATCGCCCGGTGCACGGCATCCGGGTCCGAGGCGCCACCGCCCTGCGTTCCTGCGGCCTGTCCTGAGCCTGTCGAAGGGCTTGTCGAAGGGCGCTTCGCCGTCTTCACGAGGGTGCGCAGCTGCCGGTGCACGTCGAACCACTCCCGCACGCGCACATAGTTGAGGTGCTCGCTGCGGCACATCCGCCGGAAGGCGCTGGAGCCGAGCTCCTTCTGCTGCTCGCGCACGTGGTTCCACAGGTTCAGCAGGGTGAGGAAGTCGCTGGTCGGGTCGACGAAGCGCGCATGCATCCGGTCGGCCTCGTCGCGCACCGACTGCGGCGCGTCGGCGCTGGGGCGCTCGCGCACATCCTGGATCGACAGGCCGGCGACGATCGCCATGACATCAGCCAGCACGCCCGCTGTGCCGGACGCCGCCGCGACCAGCATCCGCGCGAACCGCGGATCCATCGGCATCCGCGAGATCTCCCGTCCGATCCTCGTCAGACGCGGCTGCTCGCCCCGGACGACGTCCACGGCACCGATCTCGGCGAGCAGGTCGAGGGCGGCCTTCACCCCACGCGAATCCGGCGGAGTCAGGAACGGGAACTCGGTGATGTCGCCGAAGCCCAACGACAGCATCTGCAGCACCACCGACGCGAGCGAAGTGCGCAGGATCTCGGGTTCGGTGAACTCGGGGCGCCGGTCGAAGTCTTCTTCGCTGTAGAGGCGGATCGCGATGCCGTCGCTGGTGCGGCCGGCGCGTCCGGAGCGCTGGTTGGCGGATGCCTGCGACACGGCCTCGATGGGCAGGCGCTGCACCTTCGAGCGGGCGCTGTATCGCGAGATGCGCGCGGTGCCGGTGTCGATGACGTACTTGATGCCGGGGACGGTGAGGCTCGTCTCGGCGACATTCGTGGCGAGCACCACCCGTCGGGCCACGCCGGCGACCTTCGACGGTTCGAAGACACGGTGCTGCTCGGCGGCCGACAGCCGGCCGTACAGCGGCAGCACCTCGACGGGAGCGGTCGTCGAGCGGTACGCGCCCCGCACGGCATCCGCCGCGTCGCGGATCTCGGCCTCGCCGGGAAGGAACACGAGCACGTCTCCCGGCGCCTCGCGTCCGAGCTCGCGCAGGGCCGCGACGATCGCGGTCACCTCGTCGTCGGGCTCCGTGCCGGCGCGGTCGGATCCGCGGGCGTTCTTCGGCGAACCGCCCCGCTCGGGCCGTTCGGCGCTCGATCCCTCCCGAGTCGTGCTCTCGTCGACGAGCGGCCGGTAGCGGATCTCGACGGGATAGGTGCGTCCCGAGACCTCGACGATGGGTGCCGGGTCGCCCTCGGCATCCGGATTCTCCGCGGGAGACGCGAAGTGCGCGGCGAAGCTCTCGGGGTCGATGGTCGCCGACGTGATGATGACCTTCAGGTCGGGGCGCTCGGGAAGGATCCGCCGCAGGTAGCCGAGCAGGAAGTCGACGTTGAGCGAACGCTCGTGCGCCTCGTCGATGATGATCGTGTCGAAGCGGCGCAGCAGTCGATCCCGGTGGATCTCGTTCAGCAGGATGCCGTCGGTCATCAGCGCGATGCGCGTGGCGTCAGACACCTGATCGGTGAAGCGCACCTTGTAGCCCACCAGGCCGCCGAGCTCGACGTGCAGCTCTTCGGCGACGCGCTCGGCGATGGTGCGTGCCGCGAGCCGGCGCGGCTGCGTGTGCGCGATGCGCTCGCGTCCGAGCTCGAGGCAGATCTTGGGCAGCTGCGTGGTCTTGCCCGACCCGGTGGCGCCGGCGACGATGACGACCTGGTTGTCGCGGATCGCCGCGGCGATCTCGTCGCGCGCGGCGCTGACCGGCAGCTCCGGCGGGTAGGTGATGACGGGCGAAGACATAGCCCTTCATCGTATTGCGCCTGCACACGCTCGTCGCGCGTGCGTGCATAGACTCAGCGGGTGACGACGATCGAGGGCGACATCGCCCCGCCGCGACCGGTCTCGACGCTGCGCGCCTGGTTCACCGGCTTCGGGCGGCCGCCGCGTCTGATGGGGCTCGACGTCGCCCGTGCGCTCGCCGTGCTGGGCATGATGGCGGCTCATCTGCTCACCACCCCCGAGCTGTCGCTGCTGGACCCGTCGACGTGGGGCGCCCTCGTGCACGGACGGCCGGCGATCCTCTTCGCCGTGCTGGCGGGCATCTCAGTGGCGCTGATGACCGGGCGCACCCGCCTGCCCGACGTCTCCGAGCTGCCCGCGATCCGGCTCGGCCTCGTCGTCCGCGGCGCGGTCATCTTCGTCATCGGGCTCGTGCTCGAGCTGCTGGGCACGCCGATCGCCGTCATCCTCACGTTCTACGGGGCGCTCTACGTCATCGCGGCGGCGTTCGTGCGGTGGCGCGTATCGCACCTGCTCGCCGTGGCGGCGGTGCTTTCGGTCGCAGGTCCCCCGCTTCTCGCCCTGCTGAAGGCCCTGACCTTCCACTCCCACGGGCCCGGCGCGGCGCTCGTGCTGTTCGGAACCTACCCGCTGACGGTGTGGCTCGCTCTGCTGCTCGGCGGGATGGCGATCGGCCGGATGCGACTCGACCGCACCCGTGATCGCGTGCGGCTGCTGGTGATCGGGGTGGTGCTCGCGGCTGTGGGCTACGGCATCGGTGCACTGGGTGCTGCGGCCGGCACGCTCGGCGGATCGGCGTACCCCGACTCGGCGTCGTCGCTGAGCGACGGATCGCTGTCGCTCAGCGCGAGCGGGGGCGACACCGGCCCCGGCTCCGCCTCCGGCTGGGAGTCGTACTTCACCCAGCTCGGGGGTCAGGATCCGCTGGGCAGCGCGCTGTTCGCGCTGATCGCCGTCGAACCGCATTCCGGCGGCACCGCCGAGATCGTCGGGTCCGGAGGGTTCGCCGTCGCGGTGATCGCGCTGTGCCTGCTGGCGAGCGCGCCGCTGCGCTGGATGCTGCTGCCGGTCGCCGCACTCGGGTCGATGCCGCTCTCGGCGTACAGCGCGCACGTGCTCTCGTACGCGCTGATCGCCGGACCGGGCGTCTTCCTCGACTCGTTCGACATGTGGCTGTGGTCGGCGGTGGTGCTGCTCGTCGCGTCGACCCTGTGGTCGATCCTGCTCGGGCGCGGACCCCTGGAGACGCTGCTGTCGCGGCTCTCGGCGGCCGTCTCGGGCACGCCGGTCCCGCGCTCGTCGCGCTGAGCGCGCCTACGCTGGAAGGATGACGATCCCCACTCTCGAACTGAACGACGGAAACACGATTCCCCAGCTCGGCTACGGCGTCTTCCTCGTGCCCGCCGACGACGCGGAGCGTGCGGTCACCGAGGCGCTCGAGGCCGGGTACCGGCACATCGACACGGCGGCGATCTACCGCAACGAGGAGGGCGTCGGCGCGGCCCTCGCCAAGAGCGGCATTCCGCGCGACGAGCTCTTCATCACGACGAAGCTCTGGAACGACCGCCACGACGGCGACGAGCCGGATCGCGCGATCGAGGAGAGCCTCGAGAAGCTCGGCCTCGACGCCGTCGATCTGTACCTCGTGCACTGGCCCACGCCCGCGAACGACAACTACGTGCACGCGTGGGAGAAGATGATCGGCATCCGCGAGCGCGGCCTCGCCCGCTCGATCGGCGTCTCGAACCACCTCGTTCCGCACCTCGAGCGCATCGTCGCCGAGACGGGCGTGACACCCGCGGTCAACCAGATCGAGCTGCACCCGGCCTACCAGCAGCGCGAGATCACCGACTGGGCCGCCGCGCACGGCGTGCGCATCGAGTCGTGGGGACCGCTGGGCCAGGGCAAGTACGACCTGTTCGGCACACCCGCCATCACCGACGCCGCGTCGGCGACCGGCCGCACCCCTGCTCAGGTCGTGCTGCGCTGGCACCTGCAGAAGGGGTTCATCGTGTTCCCGAAGTCGGTGCGTCCCGAGCGCATGCGCGAGAACCTCGATGTGTTCGGCTTCGAGCTCGACGACGCGCAGATGGCTGCGATCGACGGGCTCGACCCGCTCGACGGCTCGGGCCGCGTGGGCACGCACCCGAACGACCTCAACTGACGCACCGCCGAGACCCTCTGCCGCCCGCGCACCGGCCCGCGGCAGGGGGTCTCGGCGTACCGTGGGGGCATGACCAACCGGCTCGCCGACACACTCAGCCCCTACCTGCGAGCCCACGCCGACAACCCCGTCGACTGGCACCCGTGGGGCGAGGAGGCATTCGCCGAGGCGCAGCGCCGCGACGTGCCGCTGCTGATCTCGATCGGCTACTCGACCTGCCACTGGTGCCACGTCATGGCGCGGGAGTCGTTCGCCGACGAGGCGACCGCGGCGCAGATCAACGCGCACTTCGTGCCGGTGAAGATCGACCGCGAAGAGCATCCCGAGGTCGATGCCGCCTTCATGGCCGCAGCCTCGGCGTTCACCCGCAGCCTGGGGTGGCCGCTGACCGTGTTCGCCACGCCCACGGGGCGCACCTTCTACGCGGGCACGTACTTCCCGCCCGAGGCGCGCGGGGGCATGCCGTCGTTCCGCGACGTGCTCACGGCGGTGCGCGAGGCGTGGACCGACCGGAGAACCGAGGTGATCCAGTCGGCGGACGCCGTCGCCGACGCGTTGCGTGAGGCGGCGACGGGGGGAGCCGGCGGGATGCCCGATGCCGACGCGCTCGCCGCGGCGTCGGCCGTGATCCTGCAGCGCGAGGATCACCGGCACGGCGGCTTCGGCGGAGCGCCGAAGTTCCCGATGGCGACGACGCTGCGGTTCCTGCAGCATCCGCTCTCAGGCGGGGCGGATGCCGCACGTCGGGCACTCGACGCGATGGCGGCGTCGGAGCTGCGCGACCGCGTCGACGGCGGCTTCTTCCGCTATGCGACCCAGGGCGACTGGACGGTGCCGCACTACGAGCGGATGCTGATCGACAACGCGCAGCTGATGGATGTCGCGCTCGCCGCAGGGTGGC
>NZ_DAMDLU010000032.1:21954-22233 GCF_032084865.1 Microbacterium sp. | reverse complement strand
GTGTCCGACGGCATCCGCGTCTTCCGCCCGACCGGGCGCGGCACCCCCGACGATCCCGGGTTCGAGCTGTACTCGGTGCAGTCCGACGGCGAGATCGCGCTCGACGGCGCGGCCATCGCCCTGGCGACCGACGGCGAGTTCGAGCTGGCATCCGGCGACGAGCGCATCGCCATGCCGCGCGGCCGCGCCGTGCTGATCTCGCGCGCCGCCGCCGTGCGGATCGCCGGTTCCGGACAGCTGTTCATCGCGGCGGGCTGATCATCATGCCTCGCTTCGACC
>NZ_DAMDLU010000032.1:0-21800 GCF_032084865.1 Microbacterium sp. | reverse complement strand
GACCACGCTGACGCTCGTCGACGTCTACGACCTGTCGTTCAGCGGATTCGGCGGCGACCGTGTGCGCGGCTGGTTCGTCGTGCCCGCCGGTGCGACCGGACCCCTGCCGACGGTCATCGAGTACAACGGCTACGGCGGCGGGCGCGGCCTGCCGCACGAGCGCCTCGGCTGGGCGGCATCCGGGTACGCGTGGGTCTTCATGGACACGCGCGGGCAGGGCAGCGGCTGGGGTACCGGCGGCTCGACCCCCGACCCGCACGGCACCGGCGCCTCGGCGCCCGGGTTCATGACGCGCGGCATCGACGACCCCGAGCAGTACTACTACCGTCGCGTGTTCACCGACGCGGTGCTGCTGATCGACGCGGTGCGCAGCCTGCCCGAGGTGGATGCCGACCGCATCGCGGTCACCGGCGGCAGCCAGGGTGGCGGCATCGCGATCGCCGCCGCCGGGCTCAGCGACGGCCTGGTGGGCGTGATGCCCGACGTGCCGTTCCTGTGCCACTTCGAGCGGGCCGTCGGGTTGACCGACCGCGACCCGTACCAGGAGATCGTGCGCTATCTCTCTGTGCATCGGGATGCCGTGGCGCAGACCTTCGCGACCCTGTCGTACTTCGACGGGGTGAACTTCGCCGCTCGCGCGGACGCTCCCGCGCTGTACTCGGCGGCGCTGATGGATCCGGTGTGCCCGCCGTCGACCGTGTACGCCGCGGCCAACCGTCACCGAGGCGGCGCCGAGGTGGTGGAGTACGCGTTCAACGAGCACGAGGGCGGGCTGGGCGTGCAGTGGCAGCGCCAGGCGGCCTGGCTGGCTGAACGCCTGGGCTGAGCTGCTGGGCTGAGCTTCGGCCGGCGCGGCTCAGGCGGCGAGCGCAAGCCAGGCGGCGAACGCGAACCCGATCACGGTGGCCAGTCCCGTCGACTCCTTCGCCTTCTTCTGCGCTTCGGGCACCATCGAGTCGACGAGCATGACCAGCAGGGCGCCGGCAGCGAAGCCGTTGGCGCCGGCGCGGAAGCTGTCGTCGACGACGGATGCCAGCGCGAACCCGCCCACCGTCGCG
Source organism: Microbacterium sp. (assembly GCF_032084865.1). GTDB lineage: Bacteria > Actinomycetota > Actinomycetes > Actinomycetales > Microbacteriaceae > Microbacterium. Next base: position 20,742 of record NZ_DAMDLU010000032.1, on the reverse strand, counting down.
ATCGCGCAGAGCACGGCCACACCCGCCCACAGCAGAACCACGCGGCTGCGCCGCATGCCGCCCGCCAGCAGGTCGGCGGCGGAGCCGATCGACTCGGGCAGGTTCGACACGAGGATGGCGACCACCAGGGCGACACTGACGCCTTCACCCGATGCGAGTCCAATGCCCAGGACGAGCTGCTCCGGGACGCCGTCGAGCAGCGCTCCGATCGCGAGCGACCCGCCACCGGCATCCGCCTTCTTCTTCTTCGCCTGACGTGCATCGAGGATCCGCGCGCCGATGTAGTAGCAGAGCGCCCCGGCGGCGACCCCGGCGATCAGCGGCAGGTGGCCGGCGAGCGCGACACCCTGTTCCCACAGCTCGAAGGCGATGGATGCCATCAGCGCGCCGGCACCGAACCCGAGGATGATGCCGAGCAGTCGATCGGGCCATCTGCGCACCAGCGCCAGCAGCGCGCCGACGAGCAGCGGCGATGCCGCCACCGCGCCCCACAGCACCGCCTGACCCATGGCCCCACGCTACTCGCGCTACCGGCTCCAGGGTGCCGCACGAAACGCCGGAGTTCTCCCGGAGGGCGGTAGCTCGGCCTCCGTCGGTGCCGCACATCCACCGAGGGCCGACGCGGAGCATCCCACGTCGGCCCTCGGTGTGTATCGGGGTACCGGGCCGTCAGGCCTGCCGGCGCCGGTGCAGCACGAGCATCACGATGCCCGCACCGACCAGCAGAGCGGCCAGCGAGATGATCGAGGCCTTGATGATCGGGCCACCGGTCACGGCGAGGTCGGGAAGCTTCTCGAACTCGTTCGTGACGGTGACGGCGGCCTGCGCACCGTTCTCGCCTGTGACGACCAGCGTGATGGCGTTGCCGTCTACCTCGCCCAGAGCGACGCTCTCGTCGTCGGTCGACCAGGTCGCGCCGTGCCAGCGTGCGTTGGCCGGCACCTCGGCGTCGCCCTCGCTCAGCGTGACCTCGGTGCCGAGCGGAAGGCCGTCGATGACGGTCGCCTCGCCGGCACGCACCTCGATCTCGACCGACTGCGTCTCGCCGAGCAGGTCGGTCCAGGTGGCCGTCACCGGGAACGCGGTGTCGTCGACCAGGCTCGCACCGCTGCCGGAGAGCTCCTTGGTCACAGTCAGCGCACCCAGCCTGGCCACGGCCTCGTTGGTGACGACGATCCCGGCGTCCTTGGCGGCGCCGATCGTGAGCGAGGCGGTGCCGTCCTCGTGTGCCTCGAGGTCATCACCCGTGAACACCGGGGTGCTCCAGGTGAAGGCGGGGGCGTCCTCGAGCGGCAGCTCGGAGAGGGTGACGAGGGTCTCGTGCGGGAGGTCACGGCCGAAGGCGACCGGAGTGCCGTCGATCGGAATGATGACCTCCGCCGAGCGGGGCTCGGTGCCCTCCAGCCACGAAGCCATCACGGTGACGGCCTCGGGGATGTCGGGGTTCTCGAGCAGGATGCCGGTGACCTTCTTCGAGATGGTGAAGGTGCCCGGCGCCCAGGTCGCCTCGTTCACGACTGTCACCAGCGTGACGTCGTCCTGCTGATCGGAGACGACGATCTCGGCGGACCCGTCACCGTTGTCGGTGACATCAGTGCCGCTGATCGTGATCGAGCCCCAGATCACCTTGTCGAGCTCCGGGCGCTCGCCCTCGGTGATGGTGACCACAGTGCCGGCCGGCAGCTGCACGCCCAGGAGCGTGGGCTCGACGGCATTGATCATCAGCTTCTTCGACTGCTTCTCGCCGTCAGCATCCGTCCACGTCGCCGTGATGGGGAACTCGGCCTCGGTGGGAACCTCTCCCGCAGCCGCACCCGCGATGCCCTTGATCAGGCTGATGCCGGCGACCGACGTCGCAGCGTGATTCTCGAGCACGACGCGAGCGTCGGCGGTGCGGGTGATCGAGACGACGGCCGAGTCGCCGTCGACCGTCACGCCGGTGCCCGACCAGACAGGGGATGCCCAAGCGATGCTCGACCCGTCGACCAGTGCGGTCTCGGTGAGAGTCACCTTCGTGCCGATCAACAGGTTCTCACCCAGCGCGACCGGAGTGCCGTCGGTGGGAACGGTGAGCACCTTGCGCTCGACCTTTCCGTCCTGCGTCCACGTGGCGGTCACGAAGACCGAGCCGGGGACGGCCGGATTGTCGGCCTGCGCGCCCGTCACGTTCTTCGCGATCGAGAACGTGCCGACGGTGCGGTCGACGCGGTTGGTCACCGTGACGGCAGCCGGCGTGGTCGCGTGGCCGGGTTCGATCGTGATCGGGTTCGGCGAGATCTGCGGCGCCGACCAGGTCAACGTGTCATCGTCTGCCGGCCCCGCCTCGGAAAGGGTGACGACGGCGCCGATCGGCAGATTCTCGAGCGTCTCGGTCTCCCCGGCCTTGAGGTCGAACACGCGGTCGGCCTGTGCGGGGACGTTGTTCCCGAGCCTGCTCGTGTCGATCTTCGCCGTGATCCGGTAGTTCTTGTCGGGGCCGACGAGAGCCAGCGCGGCCTCGGGGCCGGTGAGGTTCTTGGTGACCGTGGCGCTGCCGAGCAGCGCGCGGTTCTCGAGACTCACGGCGATGTTGCTGCCGGGGGTGAGGGCGGCCACAGCCGTCGTGCCGTCGGGACTCGGGGTGACACCGTCGGTCTTCTTGAACACCGGGGTGCCCCAGGTCACACCGTGCACCTTCGGGAGGGTCGGCTCGGAGAGCCTGATGGTCCAGCCCTTGCCGCGGGCGTTGAAGCCGCTGACCGGGTCGCCGTTGAGCGGCACGCTCAGCTCGTACTCGGCCTGAGCGGCTCCGGTCGGGTCGAACTCCTGCGCCCGCACCGTGAAGGCGGTGCCGGCGGGAATGAGATCCGCACCAGGGGTGTCGGCGAGCGACTTCGAGACCGAGACGCTGCCGCGGGTCACACCGGTGCCCGTACCCGATCCCTTGTTGCTCTGTGTCACGCTCGACGAGAACGCGATGCCGTGGCCTTCGAGCTTGTTGCCGTAGACCGTGCCCGGGGCGTCCATGCCGCCGCTCGTCGTGCACGTCGTGTAGCTGAGCGTGTACTGGTACTCGCGAGTGAAACCGTCACTCGTGCCGGTGGGTGTCCTCAAGTTCGGTGGAGCGATCTCGAACGTGATCTGCTGCCCGTCGAGGGAGACTGTCGTCGTCTTCGTCAGCTCGACGTCGTCCAGCTTGCCTCCGCTGATCTGGTCTTTCGCGAACGCCCTGAGGTTCATGCGCTCCGCGATGCCCGCGGTCGGGTCGCCCGCCTCACAGATCATCTGCGACAACGAGAGCGTGTCGGTCAGCTTCAGCGGACCGGCTATGCCGTCGACCTTCTCACCGGGGATCGTGACGTTCCAGCTCATCGTCGTCTGCGGCATGTGCGTGACGCCGTCGAGCGTCACGAATGCGCCATTGAGGCGACCGCTCTTGCCCTGTGAGCGTCCGGGCACCTTGGCTTCGGCACCGGTCGCCTTGCCGTCGACAGTGACGGTGTTCGTGTAGCTCGTCCCGCTCGCCGGCAGATCAGTCGAGCTCACGCACGTGGTGTAGGTGACGACGTAGCGCCAGTCGGATGCCTTGAAGTCGAAGTCGGCGTCGTTGATCGTGAACTGCAGGTCGAAGGACCGCTCGGTGGCGGCCTTCACCTCGGCTCGCGTCAGTTTGCCGGTGATGTCCTGCCGTAGACCGGCCGCGCCGCCTGGGTTCGGACCGTACTGCTCGACGATCTTCAGGTCGCCGATCGTGCTCGTGCAAAGTTCGTGACCGTCACCGAGCACCTCGCTGAAGCTGAAGCTCTCCTGATTCACGAGTTCGTCCCCTGGGATGACCACTGTCCAGGCGATCTTGCCGTTGCGATCTGCGCCGCCCAGCACGCTGCCGGACTTGGCGAGGCTCTGGTGCCAGCCCCCGTTCGTGACCTCGCCGACACCCAGACCGGCGTCACCCCAGCCTTCGACCTGGGCGGAATTCACGTACTTCGTGCCCGCGGGGCCGATCTGGCCGCCCGGCGTGCACGTCTGATAGGTGACCCGATAGGTCACGTCGGTGCTGAATCCACCATGCGGCGCCGTGAGCACAAGGTCGAAGCCGGCGTCGCCGGGCGCGCCGTCGATCGTGGCGATGCTCGTGACGTCCACGACCGTGCTGCCACGAACCGTCTGAACCTTGAGCCCGACAGGATCGCAGAGCACGTGGCCCGGGCCGAATGTGTCGGTGAGGCGAACGCTCTCCTGACCCGCCATGTTCGCGCCGGGCAGTTCGACCGTCCAGTTCATCGACCAGTTGTTGCCGTTCATCGCGCCGACCTTGGTCATGGTGCCAGGCAGGTCGATGCCGTCATCGATGCCACCGCCGCCAGGCAGCGGCACCGTGACCTTGTCGCCGTTGAGATCGAAGGTCACCTCGGTCGCGGTGGTCTCCTTCACCGCCTGCACTTCGAACTCCCAGGCGCCCTGCACGAGCTCGGGCTTCTCCACGACCGCGTCGGTCAGTTCACACGATGCGATGCCGGAGCTCGGGTCGGTGAGGCAGTTTCCCCAGACCACGTTGTCGGGACCGAGCAGCCGGAAGGGCACCGCGGCCGGGAAGGTGAACTCCGGCGGGAGTCCGATGGTGAAGGTGTCGCCCTCCTTCGGATCCGCGTCGACAGCGCTCCAGCTTCCCGCCACGGTGACCTTGTCGCCGATCGTGAGCTGCGCGCCCGCGGGGTTGAGCGTGATGTCGCCGACGACGATCTTGTCGTTGACGGCCGCCACTGCCGCTGAGGGTGCGGCGGTGAGGCCGATGGTCGCGAGAACCCCGACGCCCAGCGCGGCGATGATCCGCTGCAGAATCCGGCCCCCCGGAGTTCTCTTCGACTTCTCTCGACCGGAACGGTTCTGTGTGCGCGCACGCCGAAGCGACATTCAGATCTCCCCTGAAATCTCCCCGCTCATGCGCGCCCCGGGCGAGGCGCGCACCCCCCTCTCGATCGCGCACAGGGCGCGCCGAGTGGACCCGTCGGGCATAGGTCTGGCTAGACACTATCGCACCGCACGAGCCGGTCATCCGATGATCACGCTCGATCGGGCGGCCACCGCCCGGACCACGAAGAGGCCCCCGCCGCTGTCAGCGACGGGAGCCCTTTCGTGGTCTCAACCGGTCAATCCATTCAGACGCTTCCCGTCCTCCTGCGGCGGATCAGCAGAAACGCTCCGCCTGCGGCCATCAGCAGCAGTCCGGCCGCGATACCACCGAGGGTGAGCTCGGCGCCCGTGACGGCCAGGGCGCCGTCCGTGCCGCTCGCACCACCGCCGGCACTCGGGCCGGTGCCAGGGCCGGTGCCAGGGTCCGTACCGGGCTCCGTGCCCGGATCGGTGCCCGGATCGGTGCCCTCGGCGACCGTCACTGCGACGTCGGCGGAATCTGACGCACCGGACGGCGTGCCCGTGGCCACTACGCGGTAGGCGCCGGCCGCAGTCTGCTCGGGCACGACCATCTGCGTCGTGAACGCGCCGTCGGCATCCGCCTGCAGCGTGACGAGAGCATCGTCGGCACGGGATTGCTTCGCACCGTCCGCTTCGAGACGCAGGCTCACGGCATCGCCAGGCGCGAAACCGGTGCCGCTGACCGAGACTTCGGAGCCCGCCTGCACGGTGTCGGCCCCCAGCGAGATCTCGGCGTCGTAGGCCGGCACCTTCGGGGCGGGGCCGGCCGCGGCGAGTTCACCGACGGTGGCCCACGGGTTGCCGTTGACCTCCGACAGCGCCACCAGCTTCAGATACCGCGCGGACTGCGCCGGGAATGACGCCGTCTGCGCGTTCGCCGTGTTCGCGAAGGTGCCCGAGGCGACGGGGTCGCCCCACGCGCCGGCGATGGCGGCGACGTCCGTCGATGCGTACACCTCGTAGTCGGCGATGCGACCGTTTGCCGCCCCGTTGCCGCCCGAGTTGCGACCGCTGTAGATCAGCCCGCACACAGACTGCGCGGACCCGAGGTCGACGACGATCGAGTGCGGGTACTTGGCCTCACTCGGCGACCACTGCGAATGCCAGTAGGTGGCGGGGTTGCCGTCGATCGCCGCGGCTGCCGGGCCGTTCGGCGCCGGCTCACCGGATGTCTGCTCGCTGGAGACCGCGGCGATTGCAGTGGGACGCAGGGTTCCCGCCGCGCACACGCCGTTCGCCTGCGATCTGGCCGTGGCGATGATCGTGCCGTCCGCGCCGACCAGCTCATAGCCGAACGCGCCCGTGCCGCTGGCGACGTTCACGTTGAACACCCGCGCATCGACCTGCGCGGTGGCGGCTGCAGGGATGTCGGCGACGGGGATGCTCTCAGGAAGCGCCGTCCAGCCCTCCGCCGCGCGGACGCGCAGAGCAGCGCCAGTCAGGGCATCCGGAGTGGAGTTGCTGACGGTCACCGCGATGGCGGCGGACTCTCCCGGCGCAGCGGCGACGACGCCGGGGGCGACGGTCAGCGAGACCGCTCCCTGAACGCTCCAGACCGTGCGACCCCAGTCGGCCGGGGTCTGCACCACGAGTCCGTCGGGGACGTTCTTGGCCTTTTCGCCCGCAACCGGCACGTCGGTCAGACCCTGGGAGACCGACAGGAACTGCTGGCTCGCCGCGTTGGCGATCGTGTATCCGCCGTCGGTCTTGCGCAGCTGCCACTTCTGCAGCGTGGACGTGCCGCACGCGCTCAGGGTGATGCCCGCGCCGATCTCGACAGGAACGTTGAGCCGCATGGTGCCGTCGTTCGCGACGCTCAGGCAGCGGCCGTCCGAGGCCGTGATCGTGTAGTAGCCGTCGTCGGTGGGGGCGAAGGTCAAGGCCTCCCCGGTCTCGGCCAGCGCGGTGCCGCCGTTCTCAGCTGCGGCGAGCGCGCCACCCTCGGTGGAGAGCGTGAAGGCACCGGCCGCCAGCGGCTGACGCGTGGCGTTCTCGAAGAGCGGAGCACGACCGATGGTGTCCATCGCGGCCTTGAAGTCCGCGTACTTCGCCCACGGGCGCTTCGCGGTCCAGGTCGCCTGCGCGACGAAACGCAGCGGTTCGAACATGCGCTTCTCGGTGGTGTTCTCGGCCTCCTGCGGGGTGCCCCCGTCTGGCCAGATGCTCAGGCGAGCGCCGAGGATCTTGTCCAGACCGCTGGTGACCTTCTGACCGTAGAACTGGGCGGGTGTCCAGCCGGACTCGTACAGGCCCTTGCTGTCGACGCCGTATCCGCCGCGCACCATATACAGCGAGTTGGAGATGTTGTTGACGTCGTGGCCCCAGTCGATGAACTGCTGGGGACGCACCGACGAGCCGCCCTGGTTCCAGTGCTCGACGATGATGTCGGTGTCGAACGAGACGAATCTGTTCTCGGTCATCACGCCGTCGTTCCAGATGCGCAGCTTCTTGCCCTTCGCCTTGACGTAGTCGTTGACCTTGTTCACGTACCAGGCGACCACGTCGTTCTCGGTCGCGCCGGGGCCGAACTGCTGCTCTGCGAAGCGCTTGATCTGCGGGTAGTTCGCGTAGCCGCTGCCGAGCATGTACTCGTCGACGCCCATGTGCCAGTAGTCGCTGTCGAACGCCTCGAGGTACTCGTCGATCAGGTCTGTGTAGAAGTCGAACGAGGCCTCCTTGGTGATGTCCATCCGCACCTCGTCCTTGGCGCCGGTGCGCTCGTTGGTGAGCTGCAGCTCCGGCATGTTCTCCAGCCAGATCTCCATGTGACCGGGCGAGTTGATCTCGGGGATCACGTCGATGCCGTAGCGCTTCGCCTTGCTGACGAGCGTGCGGATGTCGTCCTTGGTGTAGTACGACCAGGTGTTGGTCTGCGGGTAGCCGTCGACCTTGACCTTGAGCTCCACGAGCATGGTGTTCAGCTTCAGGAAGGCCATGTCCTCGATGAGGCGATCGATGAACTCCGGCGAGATGTTGATCACGCAGGCACAGACGGTGACGCCGCGCTCGGCGTACTCGGGGATGTCGACGACCGAACCGCGCGGCAGGGTGTCCTGCTGGCCCAGCATCTGCAGCACGGTGCGCGTGCCGTTGAAGACACCGGCGGGGTCGGCGGCGGTGATGACGATGCTCTCATCCACGGTCAGCTCGTACCCCTGATCGCCCAGCTCGTCCCGCGCGTCGTCGAGGCGGAGCTCGATGTCGCCGGCGCCGGCGCCGGAGGTCGCGACCGATGCGGACGGATAGTCGGGACGCAGCTCGTCTCGGAGGATGCCGGCAGTGGAGGTCAGCTGTTCGCTGCCTCCGTCCGCCACGATCCGCACATCGTCAGCCGCGGTGAAGGTGCCGTCGACCTGCTCCCATCCGTCGATCGAGGGAATCACGTCGGGAAGCGACGCTGTCGCCGCGGACGCCGGAGCGGCGAGCGCGAGCGAGCCTGCGACGAGCGTCACCGTGGTGACGGTTGCGGCGAGCATCGCGCGCAGGCTCCGCCTGCTGCTCGATAGGGGTGATCGCACGGGAGGACCTCTCTGGTGGTGACGACGATGTCGGACGCGCCGTCGCATCGGTATGGCATCGATAACATATGCCGAGTGGCTATGCTGTGTCAACGATGAGCAGACGGGAAGAAGACGCGTGACCGACCCTGCAGCGCCCTCCAGGCCACCCGGCATGCTGGACGTGGCGCGAGCGGCCGGCGTCTCGGCTCAGACCGTATCCCGCGTGCTGCGAGGGCACCCGTACGTCTCGGACGAGAAGCGCGAGAAGGTCCTCGAAGCGGTGCGCCAGCTGGACTACCGGATGAATCCGGCGGCGCGGGCCCTGTCATCGGGACGCACTCGCACCATTGGCGTGCTCAGCATGGCCACCGAGTCGTACGCCGGTGCCATGACTCAGCTAGCGATCGAGCACGCCGCGGATGCGGAGGGCTACAGCGTCGTGGGAGCGCACATCGCCAACGTCGATGCGGGCTCGATCAGCGCCGCTCTCGACCGGCTGGAGCGGCTGGGCGCCGAAGGGCTCATCCTCGCCGTTCCGCTGCGTGCTCAGGACCGACGCATCGAATCGATGAGCGAGCGGCTGCCGACAGCGACCATCGGCGGCTCCCCGGTGGAGCGGGCACGCTCGCTGGATGTCGACCAGCGAGCGGTTGCGCGGCTCGCCACCGAGCACCTGCTCGCGCTCGGACACCGCACCGTGCAGCACGTGTCTGGCCCCGGAGACTGGGTGGACGCGGTCGAGCGCACCGCCGGATGGCGAGAAGTGCTGGAGGACGCCGGGCGCTCGGTGCCGCCGATCATCCACGGTGACTGGACGCCGGAATCGGGGTATCGGGCAGGACTGCAGCTCGGCAGCGACCCCGGAACGACGGCAGTGTTCGTCGCGAGCGACGAGATGGCCTTCGGCGTCATCCGCGGGCTCCACGACGCCGGCCGGCGTGTACCGGAGGACGTCTCGATCGTGGGTGTGGACGACGTGCGCCTCTCGGCGTACTGCACTCCGGCGCTGACGACAGTCGCTCAGCCGTTCACCGAACTGGGCCTGAGCGCGGTGGCGTCGGTCACTGCCCGCCTCGAGGGGCGCGACGACCCGACAGCGGACCGGCCCCTCGCACCTCAGCTGCTCGTCCGCGAGTCCACCGCGGCACCTCATGCATGACGACCGCTCCGGCCGTCTCCTCAGCGACCCACGCGCAGGGCGACACGCCGAGCGCCGATAGACTTGAATCCATGTCCAAGGTGCTCCAGTCCCTCCCCGTCGGCGAAAAGGTCGGCATCGCTTTCTCCGGAGGGCTTGACACCTCCGTCGCCGTCGCGTGGATGCGCGAGAAGGGCGCCGTGCCCTACACCTACACCGGCGACCTGGGCCAGTACGACGAGAGCGACATCGCCTCGATCCCCGGCCGCGCGCTCGAGTACGGCGCCGAGGAGTCGCGTCTGGTGGATGCCAAGACCGCACTCGTCGAGGAGGGCTTCGTCGCCCTGCAGTGCGGCGCCTTCCACATCCGCTCGGGCGGCAAGACGTACTTCAACACCACCCCGCTCGGCCGTGCCGTCACCGGCACGCTTCTCGTGCGCGCGATGCGCGACGACGGCGTCGACATCTGGGGTGACGGCTCGACCTACAAGGGCAACGACATCGAGCGGTTCTACCGCTACGGCCTGCTGGCCAACCCCCGCCTGCGCATCTACAAGCCGTGGCTCGACGCCGACTTCGTGACCGAGCTCGGCGGCCGCCAGGAGATGAGCGAGTGGCTCGTCGAGCGCGGATTCCCGTACCGCGATTCGGCCGAGAAGGCGTATTCGACGGATGCCAACATCTGGGGCGCCACGCACGAGGCGAAGACCCTCGAGCACCTGGACGTGTCTCTCGAGACCGTCGACCCGATCATGGGCGTGAAGTTCTGGGATCCCTCGGTCGACATCGCCACCGAAGACGTCACCGTCACGTTCGAGGGCGGGCGCCCGGTCGCCATCAACGGCACCGAGTACAGCGACCCGGTGGGTCTCGTCATGGAGGCGAACACCATCGGCGGTCGCCACGGCCTGGGCATGAGCGACCAGATCGAGAACCGCATCATCGAGGCGAAGTCGCGCGGCATCTACGAGGCTCCCGGCATGGCGCTGCTGTTCATCGCCTACGAGCGCCTGGTCAACGGCATCCTGAACGAAGACACCCTCGCGACCTACCACGAGCAGGGTCGCCGCCTCGGCCGACTGATGTACGAGGGCCGCTGGCTCGAGCCGCAGTCGCTCATGCTGCGCGAGTCGATCCAGCGCTGGGTGGGCCTCACCATCTCGGGCACGGTCACCCTGCGCCTGCGCCGCGGCGACGACTGGACCATCCTCGACACCGTCTCGCCGAACCTGTCGTACGGCCCCGAGAAGCTGTCGATGGAGCGCGTCGGCGACGCGGCTTTCGGCCCGGTCGACCGCATCGGCCAGCTCACCATGCGCAACCTCGACATCGCCGACTCGCGCTCGCGCCTCGAGCAGTACGCGGGCCTCGGCCTCGTCGGCGGCGCGACGGGCGAGCTGGTCGGCAAGGTGACCGCTGGTCAGGCCGCCGAGATCTCCGCGTCCGAGACCGACGACGAGCGGTTCGCCGAGGCCATCGACCTGGCATCCGAGGGAGCGGCCTTCGACTCCGGAACCGACTGATCCTCCTCCGAAAGGCGCGGATGCTGCGGCGTCCGCGCCTTTCGCGTGTCGGCCGCATGTGTCCGCCGACCCGCCGTGGCCGCGACACTTCGGGGGCCGACACTCCAGATGTCGGACACATCCTGCAGGAACGTCCGACATCTGGCGTGTCGGCCCCCGTTCTGTATGTCGTCGCTGGGAATTCACCGAGCTATGTTGCACACGCGTGTGCAACATATTTATTCTTGAGGGATGTCCCGCCCCCCTCGCTCCGATGCGCGCGCCAACCGTGCCGGCATCCTCGACGCCGCGCGCAGCACCCTCGCACTCGACCCCTACGCGAGCGTCGACGTCATCGCGCGCACCGCGGGCCTGAGCCGGCGCACGCTGTACGGTCACTTCGACGACCGCGACGCGCTGATCCGCGAGCTGATCAGCACCGGGGCACAGCGCTTCAACGCGATCGCCGAATCGATCGCCGACGCCGACGCCCGCATCGCCCTCGCCCGGCTCGCCGCTCGGCTGTGGCAGGAGGCCGCGCACGTGCAGTTCGCTGCGGCGCTCGCGCTCGACGAGGATCACGTCGAGCACACCGCCGACGCCCTCGCGCCGCTGCGCAGAGCCGTCGCGCAGCTCGTCCAGCGCGGCCAGGACGACGGCAGCTTCCGCACCGACCTGCCTGCGCCCACGCTCGCTCGCCTCATCGAGGAGATCGCGCGCACCGTCGTCGCCCGCACGGATGCCTCCAGCACCGGCGCGGCGAATCTCGCGGTCCGCACCGTGCTGAGCATCGCAGGACTATCGTGGCGCGAAGCCGACCAGCTGCTCACCCTCCACCCCGACATCACCGTCCACCCCGACATCACCGTCCACCCCGACATCACGGAGTCCCCCGCGTGAGTGATACCGACATCGGCGCGAAACCGAACGCGTGGAGCGTCTACCGCCGCGATCTCGGACGGCTGGCGCGGGTCAGCAAGGCGTGGATCATCATCATCGGGGTCATCGTCACCCCGTCGCTCTACGCCTGGTTCAACATCGTCGCGTTCTGGGATCCCTACTCGAACACGCAGCAGGTGAGCGTCGCGATCGTCAACCAGGACGCGGGAGCGTCATCCGACCTCACCGGCCACATCGACATCGGCGGCGAACTCGTCGGCGAGCTGAAGCAGAACGATCAACTGGGCTGGGACTTCGTCGATGAGGACGAGGCGATGGATGCCGTTCGCAGCGGGCGCAGCTACGCGGCGATCATCATCCCGCCCGACTTCAGCCACGACTTCCTCAGCATCACGACCGGCGAATTCACCCGGCCCGAGCTGAAGTACTACGTCAACGAGAAGGCCAGCGCGATCGCGCCGAAGATCACCGACGTCGGCGCATCCACGCTCGACAACCAGATCAACAGCACCTTCGTCTCGACGGTCGCCGAGGCGGTCAGCGCGCAGCTGAAGGACGCCGGTCTGGATGCCGAAGACCGCCTCACCGACGCCCGAGACTCCACCGCGGGCGCACTCGACGAGGCGGTCGGCAAGGTCGCGTCGGCACGCGAACGGCTCGGCGATCTGCAGACCGGCCTGACGGATGCCGCAGACGGCATAGACCGGGCATCCCGCACTCTCGACAAGGTCGACCGCACCCTCGGCGAGGTGCAGACGGCCGTCGGCCAGGCGCAGCAGATCGCCGGCGAAGCACAGCAGGAGCTGCTCACCGTCACCGACCGGGTCACATCCGCATACGTCTCGGGCTCCACCCTCATCGCCGACGCGGCCGCGAAGATGAACGGGTCGATCGCGACCCTGGCATCCGGCCTGCAGCAGGCGAACGCCGCCGTCGCCACCACCGCAGACGACCTGAAGGCGGTGATCGAGTCGAACGCCGCCGCACTCGACGAGCTGCAGGCGGCGCTCGACCGCACCGAGTCGGGCTCCGCCGCGGCGCAGCGCCTGAGCGCCGCCATCGACGCCCTGCAGCAGCGCAACGCCGCCGATCAGCAGGTGCTGACCGATCTCACGCAGCTGACCGCCGACGTGTCGAGCACGATCACCGCCGTCACCGGCGCGGCCGACAGCGTCAACGGCGCCGTCGGCCAGGCCGCGACCTCGGCCACGGCGATCCGCGACGCCCTCACGCAGAGCGTCCCGCAGCTGAACCGGGCGATGTCGCAGCTCGCGGCGAGCGCCGACGCGTTCTCGGCGGCCCTCGGCGCGCAGCGCACCCAGGTGGCTCAGGCGCAGAGTCTGCTCGCGGGGCTGAGGACCCAGCTCGCCGGCACCTCCGACGCCCTCGCCGCGTTCGACGGGAACCTGGCCACCGCCGAGACCTCCCTCGCCACCGTGCGCACCGACGTGCTCGCGCTCGGATCAGCCGAGATCTGGAGCAGGCTCAGCGAGGTCAGCGGCCTGCAGCCCGATGAGATCGCACGATTCATGGCGTCACCCGTCGAGGTCAACACGAAGACGATGTTCCCGACGCCCGCGTACGGGTCGGCGATGGCGGCGCTGTTCACCAACCTCTCACTCTGGATCGGCGCCTTCGTGCTGATGGTGATCTTCCGGGTCGAGGTCGACACCGAGGGCGTCGAGGGCATCACCGTGCGCCGGGCGTACGTCGGCCGGTGGCTGCTGTTCGCCACGATCGTCGTGTTCCAGGCCGTGCTCGTGACGGTCGGCAACCTCGTGATCGGCGTGCAGTCGGCGAACCCGTTCGCCTACGTCGGCACCGGGGTGCTGATCGGACTCGCCTATCTCAGCATCATCTACGCCCTGTCGGTGTGCTTCGGCATCGTCGGCAAGGGCTTGTGCATCCTGCTCGTGATCGTCCAGATCCCGGGCGCCTCGGGCCTGTACCCGATCGAGATGATGCCCGACTTCTTCCGCGGGCTGTATCCGTTCCTGCCGTTCACCTACGGCATCGACGCGATGCGCGAGACCATCAGCGGCTTCTACGACGGCCACTGGTGGGGCTTCATGGGCATGCTGGCGGTTTTCGTCGTGCTGGCGTGGGTGCTCGGGCTGCTCATGCGCGGACGGCTGGGCAACTTCACCCGCCTGTTCAACCGGCGCCTGGCCGAGACCGAGCTGATGGTCAGCGAAGACGTGCAGATCACCGGCCGCCGTCGCACGCCCGAGATCATCCGTGCGCTGACCGACGGCGACGGCTTCCGCGCCGACGTCGCGCGGCGCGCGCAGCGCTTCGCCGAGCGCCACGCGACGCGCCTGCGTCTCACGCTGCTCGTCGGCGCCGCAGGCCTGGTCGTGCTGGGGCTGTGCGGATGGCTGATCCCGAGCGCCAAGGCGGTCGTGCTGGGTCTGGGCGCGCTCTGGTGCCTGCTGCTGATCGGCTTCGTCGTCGCGCTCGAGTACATCCGGCAGAGCATCGAGCAGGCCGCCGAGGTGGGCGAGATGCCGGATGCCGAGCTGCGCCGCGCCCTCGCGATCGAGAACTCCTCGCAGCGCGAGCTGCTCGCGGATGCCGGGTGGGAGCGGTCCGCGGATCCCACCATGGCGGCGGCGGCGACCTCTGCGAGCGGTGACGCCACCTCGTCGGCCAGCACGGCGGTGCTCGAGCATCCGGATGCTCGACCCGAGGCGCCTCCCGAGCAGGAGGCCGTCGTCGAGAGCGGGCCCGACGACGACACGATCGCCCTCGACGACCTGTTCGCCGACGACGCCCCGCAGGCGCCGGATGCCGATGACGCGGCCCGTCCCGATCAGCCGGATGCCGACGACCCGACGCGTCCCGAGAAGCCGGCTGCCGAGCATCCGGAACCGGCATCCGATGAATTCGACCAGCCGACCGAGAAGGGGGCCGACCAGTGAGCAACGTCCTCGCCGTCATGCGGCACGACCTCCGACGCGCGATGAGCAGCGCGATGGCCCTCATCGTGCTGTTCGGGCTCGTCGTCATCCCGTCGCTGTTCACCTGGTTCAACGTGATCGCCAGCTGGAACCCGTTCGAGAACACCCGCAACCTGACCGTCGCGGTCGCGAACACCGACGACGGGTATCAGAGTGACCTCATGCCGCTGCGCATCAACGTCGGCGAACAGGTCGTCTCAGCGCTGCGCGCCAACGACGACCTGAACTGGGTCATCACCTCGGAGCATGACGCGATCGACGGCACCCGGTCGGGCGAGTACTACGCGGCGATCGTGCTGCCGACCACCTTCAGCGCCGACATGATGACGTTCTACGCGAACGGCGGCGACCGCACACGCATCGACTACTACCTCAACGAGAAGAAGAACGCCCTGGCCCCGAAGATCACCGGGCAGGGCGCCAGCGAGGTCACGAAGAGCGTCAACGAAGTGTTCACCGAGACGCTCAGCGAAGCGGGGATGAACATCATCACCTCGCTGTCGCACTACCTCGACGACGCCGACACCCAGGCGGCGCTGTCGAGGCTGCAGGCACGGGTCGAATCGGTGGCCGCGCAGCTGCGCGCGGGGGCCGCGACGGCCGACATGTTCACCTCGCTCATCGCCTCCAGCAGGCCCCTGGTCGAGAGCGCGTCCGGTCTGGTCAGCGGGTCCGGCGACGCGCTGCGCGACGCCCGCGGAGCGCTCGGCGGCGGGAAGGACGCCGCCGCCTCGCTGAAGGACGTGCTGTCGTCGACCACGGCGTCGCTCGACGCGGCGCTGCAGGGCACGTCCGACAGCTACCAGTCGGTGTCGGACAGCATCGACCAGGTGTTCGCCACCATGGACTCGCAGTCGGCGAGCGCCGCGCGCACGATCGCCGCTCTGGCTGACCGCGTGCAGACGCAGGTCGATCGGCTGCAGACGCTGCGCGACGGACTCGTCCGCGACGTGCGACCGGTGCTGCCCGAGAGCGCGCTCGACGCGTTCGATGCGTCGGTGTCGGCCATCGACGCCGCCATCGCCAGGCAGACGGCCCTGCAGCAGCGCCTCGACGACGCCGCCACGCAGATCACCTCCTCCAACACGGCCAGCCAGAGCACCCGCGCCGAGATCGCGCAGCTGACCGCGCAGGCGAAAGCCGCGGTCGATGACGCGCGCCGCTCGTACACCGACAGCCTGCGCCCGAAGCTCGACGCCCTCGCCTCGACGCTTGCGAGCATCAGCGGCGGCGTCGACTCGATCGGCGACGACCTGTCATCGGCCGCGGGCTCGCTCACCGGTTCCTCGTCGACCGGGTCGGTACTGACGGATGCCGAGGCGCTCACCTCCGGCATCTCCGACTCGCTCACCGAGACCGCCGGCCGGTTCGACGAGCTCGCGGCCGCTCTCACGACGGCGATCGACACCGGCGACCTGACCGCGCTGACCGCGCTGATCGGCGCCAACCCCCATGCCCTCGCGGCTCACCTCGCCGAACCCGTGAAGCTCACCCGCGTGCCGGTGTACTCGGTCGTCAGCTTCGGCGCCGCCATGACCCCGCTCTACACGGTGCTCGCGCTGTGGGTGGGTGCGCTGCTGACCTCGGTCGCGATCCGCGTCGACCCGCCGCGCGGCGGCGCCACCGGCCTCCCCGACCTCTCCCCCACCGAGACCTACCTCGGGCGGTTCGGCGTCTTCGCGGTCGTCGGGTTCCTGCAGAGCTCGCTGCTCGGTCTCGGCAGCGTGCTGTTCACGCAGGTGCAGCCGCAGCATCCGTTCCTGCTCATCCTCGCCGGCTGGGTGGCATCGCTCGTGTTCACGCTGATCATCTACACGCTCGTCGTCACCTTCGGCAACGCCGGCAAGGCGCTGGGCGTGCTGCTGCTGGTGATCCAGATCTCGGGATCCGGCGGGGCGTATCCGCTGCAGGTGCTGCCGCAGTGGTTCCAGAGCATCAGCCCGTTCCTGCCCGCGACGCACGCGGTGGACGCGATGCGCTCGGCGATCGCCGGCATCCACCAGAACGACTACTGGGTGTCGCTCGGCTGGCTGCTCGCGTTCACGCTGCCGGTGCTGCTGCTCGGGCTGGTGCTGCGCCGCCCGTTCATCCGCAGCAACCAGAAGATGCTGGCGGCGCTGGAGTCGACGAAGCTCATGTGATCTCGTTCGTCGAATGGGTAGGATGCCAGGGCACGCGCTTTCCCGAGACGCGCACCCGGACCACGTGATACGCAGTCCCACCTACCCTTGAGGACTTTCCGCCGATGACGACTGATATCCCCGCTGCGACACATACCCGCAGCCTCGCCGCACGCATCGGGCGGATCGCCTTCCTCGTCCTCGCGGCGATCGTCGTGATCGCCGTCGCCGCCGCGTTCTTCCTCACCTGGACGATCCAGCGCTCGTTCCCCCAGACATCTGGCGAGCTGTCGCTGAACGGCCTGGACGAGTCAGTGACCGTGGAGAGAGACGACCGCGGTATCCCGACCATCACCGCCTCGAGCGCCGAGGATCTGCTGTTCGCGCAGGGCTTCGTGCACGCGCAGGACCGCTTCTTCGAAATGGACTTCCGCCGGCACGTCACCTCGGGCCGGGTGGCCGAGATGTTCGGCGCCTCGCAGGTCGGCACCGACAAGTTCCTGCGCACCCTGGGTTGGCGTGCGGTCGCCGAGCAGGAGGTCGCCGCGCTCGACGAGACGACCCTCGGCTACTACCAGGCGTATGCCGACGGCGTGAACGCCTACCTGTCGTCACGGTCTGGTGCCGAGCTCTCGCTCGAATATGCCGTTCTCGGCATGCAGAACCCCGACTACCGGCCCGAGCCGTGGGAGCCGGCCGATTCCGTCGCCTGGCTGAAGGCGATGGCCTGGGACCTCCGCACCAACATCGAGGATGAGACCGACCGTGCGCTGCTCGCGGCTCGCCTCGCCGATGCCGGCGAGACGGCCGAGCAGACCGGCGATCTGGTGCAGAGGCTCTACCCCGCCTACCCGTTCGCGAAGAACCCCGTCATCGTGCCCGAGATCTCCCCGGTCGACCCGGTCGCGACCGACGCCGCCCCGGCGTCGTACTCCGGTGGCGGCGATGCCGAGATCACCGACGCCCTGCGCACCGTCGAATGGCGCGAGGCAGACAGCGTCATCGAGGCTGCGAGCATGCTGCTCGGGGGTGCGGGCGAGGGCATCGGGTCGAACTCGTGGGTCGTGTCGGGCGATCTGACCGAGAGCGGGATGCCGCTGCTCGCCAACGACCCGCACCTGGGCGCCGCGCTGCCCTCGGTCTGGTACCAGGTGCAGCTGAAGTGCCGCAAGGTCAGCGCGGCGTGCCCGTTCGACGTCGGGGGGTTCTCGTTCTCGGGAATGCCGGGCGTGGTGATCGGGCACAACGCGAAGATCGCGTGGGGATTCACGAACCTCACCACTGATGTCGCCGACCTGTACGTCGAGAAGCTCGACGGCGACTCGTACTGGCGTGACGGCGCCCTCGCGCCGCTCGAGGTCGAGGAGGACGTCATCAAGGTGGCCGGCGGCGACGATGTGCCGCTGACCATCCGTCGCACCGCGCACGGCCCCATCATCTCGGGCCTCACCGACGACTTCACCGCCATCGCCGAGGACCCCGCGGTCGGCGACGCGGACGCCCCGCTTCCGCTGCAGGGTGCGCCGGAGATCCCGGCCGGCGACACCGCGGTGAGCCTGCGCTGGACGGCTCTGGACCCCGGCACCACGTCCAGTGCCCTGTTCGCGATGAACATGGCAGAGGACTTCGAGGGCTTCCGCCGCGCGGCATCCCTCTTCGACGTGCCCGCGCAGAACCTGATCTACGCCGACCTCGAGGGCAACATCGGCTACCAGGCGCCCGGACGCCTGCCGATCCGCGGCGCAGGCGACGGCACTCTGCCGCAGCCGGGCTGGGACAGCACCTACGACTGGCAGGGCTTCATCCCCTTCGACGAGCTTCCCGTGTCGTACAACCCGCCCGAGGGCTACATCGTCACGGCGAACAACGCGATCGTCGGCGACGATTACACGTACTTCCTGTCGAAGGACTGGGACTACGGGTACCGCGCGGCGCGCATCGCGCATCTGATCGAGCGCCGCGCCGCGGCTGCGCCGCTCACTGCCCAGGACATGCGCGAGATCCAGATGGATGACGAGATGTGGATCGGCAAGCAGCTCGTCGCGGCGATGGACGGGGTGGCGGTCACGCGCAAGGGGCCGAAGGCCGCCCTCGAGCTGCTGCGCACATGGGACGCGCAGAACGCACCGGACTCGCCCGCGGCGGCCTACGCGAACGCGCTGTGGTCGAACCTCGTGCGCAACGTCTTCATCGACCGCGAGGTCTCGATGCCTGTGAGCGACCAGGGTCGCCTGTTCACCGTCGTCGGGCAGATGCTCGAAGACGAGAACGATCCGCTGTGGCAGAACGAGCGCGTCGGGGCCGACGACAGGAAATCGATGCTCGCCCTGTCGGCCGACCAGGCCTACGACGAGCTGGCCGGGCTGCAGGGCGAGGACGTGACCGCCTGGCGCTGGGGCGACCTGCACGCGCTCTCACTGACCCACGCGACTCTCGGCACGTCGGGCATCGCCCCGGTCGAGATGCTGTTCAACCGCGGACCGTACCCGGTCGGCGGAGGATCCTCGGTCGTGAACGCCACCGGCTGGCGCCTGGGCGAGTCGTACGCGACGGTCACCGTGCCGTCGATGCGCATGGTCATCGACCTCGACGACCTCGACGCGTCGACGTGGAACCACCTGACCGGCGCGAGCGGTCACGCGTTCAACCCGCACTACACCGATCAGACCGACGACTGGGCGCGGGGCGTGCAGAAGCCGTGGGCGTTCACGACGAAGGCAGTGGCGAAGGCCGCCGTCGATCGGCTGGTGCTCACCCCTGCGGGGTAGCGGTGTCGGTCGGGTGGTGGCCGGTCCCGGCCGGGTAGCGTAGAGGGATGCCCGAACGTCTGCTCGCACCCGAGGGCACCCCGGCCGACATCGGCGAGTTCACGTATGCCGGAGCGACGCTCGTGCACGAGGACTTCGGCAGAGGCCCGCGACCCATCGTCCTGGTGCACGGCATCGGCATGGGCCGCAGCGTCTACCTCGATTTCACCGCCCACCTCGACGGGCGCATCATCGGGCTCGACCTGCCCGGTTTCGGTGAGGCGCCCGAGCCTGCGCGCACCCTCACCATGGAGCGTCACGCCGACCTGATCGCCGCCTACCTGCGCAGTCGCCGCGTCGACGACGCGGTGATCCTGGGGCATTCGATGGGCAGCCAGATCGCCGCCGAGATCGCGGTGCGACACCCCGACGTCGCGTCGGCACTCGTGCTCGCCGGCCCGACCGTGAACAGCGCGTCGCGCAGCATCCGGGCACAGGCCGGGTACCTGCTCTGGGACCTGCTGCACGAGCGGCCCGAGGTGCTGTGGCGAGGTGCCCGCGAGTACCTGCGCGGCGGGCCTCATCTGCTGCGCAAGATGAAGGCGACGATCGTGCACACCCCCGAGAACGCGTATCCGCGCGTGGAGGTACCGGTGCTCGTCGTGCGCGGGCAGCGCGATCCGCTCGCCCCGATGACCTGGTGCCTGGAGATCGTCGACATGGTTCCGGATGCCCGTTTCGCCGAGATCCCCGACCACGGCCACGGCACGCTGATCAGCGACTCCGCGGGAGCCGCGGCCACGATCCGGGACTTCATCCGCGACCTCTGACCCGGCGCCCCGCACACGGGCCCCTGTCACGGGGGCGTCACACTTCGGGGGCCGGATCGTGAGCCCTCCGGACCCGCGGGCCGCCCGGCGCCGGGTCCGCCGCGCCGGGTCCGCCGCGGGCGGAGTCAGCC
>NZ_DAMDLU010000031.1:0-22471 GCF_032084865.1 Microbacterium sp. | reverse complement strand
GCAGCAGCCACCGACGTCCCCGCCCGCCGGTCGTCGCACGCTCCACCCTGAACGAGGCCCCGAACCCCACCCTGAACGAGGCCCCGAACCCCACCCTGAACGAGCCCCGAACCGGCCGCGAACTATACTGGGAGGCTGGCCCTTCGGCCGCCCTCCCCCTACGAACGGATACCGCTGTGCTCGCCGTGCATGACCTCGAGATCCGCGTCGGAGCCCGCGTGCTCATGTCGGACGTGTCGTTCCGGGTCGCCGCCGGCGACAAGATCGGCCTCGTCGGCCGAAACGGCGCGGGCAAGACGACGCTCACGAAGGTGCTCGCCGGTGACGTCCTCGCATCCGAGGGCAAGGTCGCGCGCTCGGGCGAGATCGGCTACCTCCCGCAGGATCCCCGTATCGGCGATCCCGAGATGCTCGCCAGGACCCGCATCCTCGACGCGCGTGGTCTCGGCACCATCCAGCTGGGCATCTCCACGGCCTCGCACGACATGGCATCCGACGATCCGAAGATCGCCGAGCGCGCCATGCGGAAGTTCGCCAACCTCACCGAGCGCTTCGAGGCGCTCGGCGGCTATGCGGCTGAGGCCGAGGCGGCATCCATCGCCAACAACCTCTCGCTGCCGGACCGCATCCTCGATCAGCCGCTGAGCACCCTCTCCGGGGGTCAGCGCCGCCGGATCGAGCTCGCGCGCATCCTGTTCTCCGACGCCGACACCATGATCCTCGACGAGCCCACCAACCACCTCGACGCCGACAGCGTCGTGTGGCTGCGCGAGTTCCTGAAGAACTACAAGGGCGGACTCATCGTGATCAGTCACGATGTCGAGCTCGTCGGCGAGACGGTCAACAGGGTGTTCTACCTCGACGCGAACCGTCAGGTCATCGACATCTACAACATGAACTGGAAGAACTACCTGCGCCAGCGGGTGGCCGACGAGGAGCGCCGCAAGAAGGAGCGCGCGAACGCCGAGAAGAAGGCCACGCAACTGCAGCTGCAGGCCGCGCGCTTCGGCGCCAAGGCGTCGAAGGCCGCCGCAGCGCACCAGATGGTCGCCCGCGCCGAGAAGCTGCTGTCGGGCCTCGACGAGGTGCGCCAGGTCGACCGTGTCGCCAAGCTGCGCTTCCCGAAGCCCGCACCGTGCGGGAAGACCCCGCTGATGGCATCCGGTCTGTCGAAGTCGTACGGCTCGCTTGAGATCTTCACCGACGTCGATCTCGCGATCGACCGCGGCTCGAAGGTCGTCGTGCTGGGGCTCAACGGCGCGGGCAAGACCACGCTGCTGCGTCTGCTCGCCGGGGTCGACCAGCCCGACACGGGTCAGCTCGAGCCCGGCCACGGGCTCAAGATCGGCTACTACGCCCAGGAGCACGAGAACCTCGACGTGAAGCGGTCCGTGCTCGAGAACATGATCTCGGCCGCGCCCGACCTGAACGAGACCGAGGCGCGCAAGGTGCTCGGATCCTTCCTCTTCACCGGCGACGACGTGCACAAGCCGGCGGGGGTCCTCTCGGGTGGCGAGAAGACCCGGCTGTCGCTGGCGACCCTGGTCGTGTCCGCGGCCAACATGCTGCTGCTCGACGAGCCGACGAACAACCTCGATCCCGCCTCCCGCGAGGAGATCCTGGGTGCCCTCGCGCACTACGAGGGCGCGGTCGTGCTCGTCTCGCATGACCCGGGAGCGGTCGCATCGCTCAACCCCGAGCGTGTGCTGATCCTGCCGGACGGCGTCGAGGACATCTGGAGCAAGGAGTACCAGGATCTCATCGAGCTCGCCTGAGCCCTTAGGGTGAAACGAGTGTGTCGTCAGACGACGAGACCATGCGATGAGGAGGGCACGCGTGATCCCGTACAGTGAGCGGACTCGAGTTCTCGTGGTGATCGGCACGAGACCGGAGGCGATCAAGATGATTCCGGTGATAAGAGCTCTGCAGGACTCCGGCACGTTCCGGCCGGTCGTGATCTCCACCGGACAGCACACCGACCTCGTCGACACTCTCATCCGGAGCGTCGGGATGAGGGTGGATGCCAATCTGCGCGCGTCCGAGCCCGTCGATGGCGTGCGTCCCACACTCAACAATGTCTTCGCACGGGTGATGGTGGGAATCGACCGCGTGTGGGCGAGCGAGTCCGTGCCGAAGGAGTACCTCGCGGACGGACGCCGGGGTGTGGGCGGAGCGGTCGCCTGCCTCGTGCACGGTGACACGAGCTCGGCTGCCGCCGCGGCGCTCGCCTCGTTCAACCTGCAGATCCCCGTCGTGCACGTCGAAGCGGGCCTGCGCACCTCGAACCTGCTCTCTCCGTTCCCGGAGGAGGGCAACCGGCAGCTCATCTCCCGCATCGCCGCTCTGCACCTTGCCCCGACGACGCAGAACAAGATGAACCTCGTGCGCGAGGGCGTCGACTACGACCGCATCGTCGTGACAGGCAACACCTCGATCGACATGCTGCAGTGGGCGGCCGACCAGGAGGGTGGTTTCGGTCAGGGCCTCGAATCGCTGGAGATCGACGAGGCGCATCCGCTCGTGCTCGTCACGGCGCACCGTCGTGAGAACTGGGGGGAGGGGCTGGCGCGCATCGCAGCTGCGGTGCGTCGTCTCTCGGAGAACCACGAGCACGCACGATTCGTCGTCCCCATGCATCCGAACCCCGTCGCCCGCCAGCCTCTGCTCGACACGCTCAGCGACCGCGACAACGTGCACCTCGTCGAGCCGCGCGAGTACGCCGATTTCGCCCGCCTCATGGTCGCCGCGCGGCTGATCATCACCGACTCGGGAGGAGTGCAGGAGGAGGCGCCGTCGCTGGGCACGCCCGTGCTCGTCGCGCGCGACACCACCGAACGAGGCGAGGGTGTGCAGGCGGGCACGCTCGTGCTCGTCGGCACCGACACCGACCGCATCGTGCGCGAGGCGACGGTGCTGATCGATGACGACGCCGAGCACGCGCGCCGCGCCGCGCGATCGAATCCCTACGGCGACGGGCGGGCTTCCGAGCGCATCGTGCAGGCGCTTGAGAACGTGCTGCGAGACGGACCGGCGCCGCAGGAGCTGAGCGGAGACGGACTGCGCACCGCCGTGCGTCGCCGCCTCGGGTTCGACGACGCCGTCGCCGCCGCCGGGAACTGACGTGAGCTGGGCGGCATTCAGCCAGTGGTTCGGCGAGATCGTCGACTTCGTCTCGCACATCTACGATGGGCTGCCCATCTGGGCTCTGCCGATCTTCCTCGTCGCCGTCGTGCTCGTGGCGATCTCGACAATCTCGCTGTTCATCCTCGGCGTCAGAGCCGGCTCGCAGCTGCGTCGGGCCGCTCGGGCGGACGCATCCGGTGCTGATCTCGCGGGGGAGCACGACTACCTCTGGGTGTTCCTGGTGCCGGCGCTCAACGAGGAGACGGTCATCGCCGATTCCGTGGGCCGCCTCACCGAGGTCCAGGTCACGCACAAGCGCATCCTCGTGATCAACGACGGGTCGGACGACGGCACGGGCGAAGTGCTGGCCAGGATATCGGAGCCGGATCTGACCGTGCTGACCCGGGTGGCGCCGAACGCCCGCCAGGGGAAGTCCGAGGCCCTCAACGACGCCTGGCGCTATCTGCACCGGGTGGTGCTGGGCGAGGGCCGCTACCGCGGGTGGGATCCGGCTCGCGTGATCGTGACGATCGTGGACGCCGATGGCCGGCTCGACAGGATGGCCGGGCGCGCGGCGCGCTTCTTCGACGACGAGCGAGTCGGCGGCGTGCAGTCGCAGGTGCGCATCTACAATCGCGGCGGTCTGGTCACCGTCGCGCAGGACCTCGAATTCGGGGTCTTCGGCACGGTGTTCCAGCTCGGACGCACTGGCTGGGGAACCGCGAACATGGGCGGCAACGGCCAGTTCAACCGGCTCGCCGCGCTCGACGACATCGCCGTCGAAGACGCCGAAGGCCGCATCGGTCCGTGGCGGGCGGGGCGGCTCACAGAGGATCAGGACATCGGGTTGCGGCTGATCCAGGCGGGCTGGCGCGGTGCGCAGTCGTCGAAGGTGATCATCGAGCAGCAGGGGCTGCACTCGTTGCGGGCGCTCTACCGTCAGCGCACGCGATGGGCGCAGGGCGGCTGGCAGGTGCTCGATCTGCTCGGTCCGACGGCGCGCAATCGGCACGTCGGCTTCGGACCGAAGCTCGATCAGCTCTGGTACCTGCTCACCCCCGTGGTGCAGGCGTGGGTGGGGCTGTCGGTCGTGCTGAGCATCGTGTTCCTCACGACAGGCATCTCCCGGCCGCCGATGACCGTCTTCATCGTCGTGCTCGCGTATGTGTTCTCAGCCATGCCTGGGGTGATCGGAGTGCTGCTCTCGCGTCGGCGCCGCGGGGTCGGCGAGTTCTTCATCGGCCTGCTTCTCGCCCACCTGTACCTGATCTACTCCTGGCTGATCTACCCGGTCGTCTATCGTTCGCTGCTGCGCCAGCTCACCGGGTCGAAGAGCTGGGCGAAGACCAAGCGGGAGGCCATCGCCCCCGCGGAGGCAGGGCCGGCTTCGGCCTCCGCCTGAACGGCTGCGGTCACCGCCGGTCACTCGGTCCGCGCCTTCCTGGCTCGAGCCGTCAGCGGGTGACCGCGTCGAGCAGCGCGTCCTCGTCGTCGGCATCCCGGTCGCGCCGGCGCGGCTGCCGCGGCGGCAGCTCTCCGGCATCCTCCTTCGCCTTCACGATCTCGATGCGGATGACGTAGCCGATGAAGGCGAAGCCCATCACGGCGAACAGGATCCACTGGATCGCGTACGACAGGTGCGGGCCGGGGTCGTCGGTGGGGGCGTCGAACCCGCCCAGAGCGGGTGCCCCGGCCGGATCCTCGGACACGAGCTGTCCGTACGTGCTCGTCACGAGCGACGGGTTCACCCGGTCGGCGATCGTCGGCAGATGGATCGTGGGCACCTGCCCCTCCGGTGCGGTGCGACCCGACGAGGGGAGGCGCTCGCCCTGGCGCAGCCGCACCACCACGGTGCTCTCTCCGGCGGGGGGAGCGGGCACCGCCCTCGGCACGGTGTCCTCGCCCGACGAGATCCAGCCGCGATCCACGAGCAGCACCAGACCGCTCTCATCGCGGAAGGGCACGAGCACCTCGAACGCGCTCGTGCCGCCGTGCGGTCGGTTGCGCGCGAGCATCTGCTCGTCGGCGAGGTACTCACCGCGCAGCAGCACCGGATGCCACTCGTCGGCGGGCGCGAACGCCGCATCGTCACCGAGCAGATCGACGACGGGCACGGGCGCGGCGTCGTAGTTGCGCTCGACGAGCGCGATCTGCCCGGCACGCGACTCGTTGCGGTCGAACTGCCACTGCGCCAGGAAAGCGCACGCGATCGCGAAGCCGATCGCGATGAGCAGATACACGCCCCAGCGCATCAGACGGCTCACGCAGGAATCCCCTCATGCACGGCCACGGGGAAGTCCCGTGCCCGGAGGTAGTCGCTCAGGAACCCCACGTGCGCGTCGCACGCGAGCCAGATCTTGCGCCGATCCTCCGCGTGGATGCGGGGATTGCGCCACACGATGTGATGCGTGGCGGGCTCACGGCACTCCGCCCGCGCGCATTCGAATTCGGCGGTCATCGGTCGTCGGCCTCACGGTCGTCGTGACTTTCCCCGATGATGATCACGCCCGGCTCTGCGGAGGTCGCGGCGGGGGACGAAGCACCGGGCGCCTCGAGCTGCGCGAGCGGGGACTCCACGGCGCGGGGCGTGCTGTCGCTGCCCGCGTTCGCGTAGACCACGGCGATGTACGGAAGGAAGATCGCGGCGACGGCGAATGCCCACGTCCACCACCCGAGCGGCTGCACGACCACCATGAGCAGGAAGCACACCGTACGGATGATCATGGTCAGCGCATAACGGCGCACGCGGTGATCAGCCTCGTCCTGCGGCGACTGCGGCAGGGAGGTGACAGCGGGGGCGCGGCGCTTCTCTTTCACGGTGCTTCCAGCCTACGCCGCGTACGGCGCACCGGACGCCGTCCGGTACGGTCGCGCTCGGTAGGATGGCGTGCGATCCGATCCCCAGTCAGGAGCCCCACATGAGCGCTGAGCGCGTCGTCCTCGTCACCGGCGGAAACCGCGGCATCGGCCGCGCCATCGCCGAACGCTTCGTCCGCGACGGATACCGTGTCGCAGTCACGGCACGCCGCGGTGAGGGCCCGGAGGGCACGCTGACCGTCCGCGCCGACGTCACCGACGCCGCCGCGATCGACGCCGCGTTCACCGAGGTCGAGCAGCAGCTCGGGCCGGTCGAGATCGTCGTCGCGAACGCCGGGATCACCAGAGACACCCTGCTGATGCGCATGAGCGAGGACGACTTCGACAGCGTGGTCGCGACGAACCTCGGCGGCACGTTCCGGGTGGTCAAGCGCGCGTCGAAGGGCATGCTGCGCGCGCGCTTCGGACGCGTCATCCTCATCTCCAGCGTCGTCGGCCTGTACGGCTCCGCCGGGCAGGTCAACTACTCGGCGTCCAAGAGCGCACTGGTCGGCTTCGCCCGTTCGCTCACGCGCGAGCTGGGCGGGCGCGGCATCACCGCGAACGTGGTCGCACCGGGCTTCATCGAGACGGACATGACGGCCGAGCTGCCGGAGGAGACGCAGAAGCAGTACAAGGCGAGCATCCCCGCCGGCCGTTTCGCGACGCCGGATGAGGTCGCCGGCGCCGTCGTGTGGCTCGCCGGCGATGACGCCGCCTACATCTCCGGAGCCGTCATCCCTGTCGACGGCGGCCTCGGCATGGGCCACTGAGTCCGGTCTCGACCCGGCCCCGTCGGACGGTCAGCGGTCGACGGCGGCCACCAGCAGCGCGGCCAGCCGATCCGGCACGGTGAACTGCGGCCAGTGGCCGGAGTCGATCTTCACGACCTCGGCGTTCGCGATCGCCCGGTACTCCTCGCCGTAGGGGCCCCAGTCGTCGGCCTCGGCATCGACGCGCGCCTGATCGTACGAGCCCATCAGCATCGTCACCGGCACACCGTGCCGGCTCTCGTGGGTGAGGGCGATGGGGTCGCTGGGCACGCGCGCGGGCACGCTGCGCGTCAGTGGAAGTGTGCGCGCTCGGGTCTCGTCGTCGAGGTCGTACACGTCCTCATCGGGGAAGAAGTCCCAGCCGGGGAACGGCACGACACCGTCGACGAGCGGGAAGTCACTGATCTCCCGGCCCGGTGCGGGCGGGATCGTGTCGACGAACACGACCCGTCGCACACGCTCCGGGCGGGCATCCGCTGCGCCCCAGACGACGTTTCCGCCACCCGAGTGGCCGATGAGCACGACGGGCTGCTCTGCCGCGTCGATGTGCCGCACCACCGCGTCTATCCAGTCCGACATGCCGATGTCGGATGAAGTGGCGGCCGGCTCACCCACCCCCGGCATGGTCAGCGCGAGCGGATCGTGCCCCGCGGCGCGAAGCGCATGCACCACCGGATCCCACGACGACGCGTCGAGCCAGAGACCGGGAACGAGGATGATGTCCATGCGAAGACGCTACGCGCAGGCTCCGACATCGTCCAGCGTCGGCACCCGCCGTGCGGCGCACCTCAGGGCAGCAGCGGGATGATCTCGGACAGATCCTGGGGCCCGACGACCAGCGACGCGGCCGCGCGCACGGCAGGCTTCGCGTTGAAGGCGATTCCGAGCCCTGCCGCGGCCATCATCGTGAGGTCGTTCGCGCCGTCCCCGATCGCGATGGTCGCGGCTGGTGCGACGCCCAACTCGGCAGCCCAGCTCTGCAGAGAGGCCGCCTTCGCATCGGCATCCACGATCTCGCCGTCGACGGTGCCGGCAAGTGATTCGTCCTCCAGCGTCAGCCGGTTCGCGCGCCAGCGATCGACGCCCAGTCCGGGGGCGATGTGGTCGAGGATCTCGTGGAACCCGCCCGAGACCACGCCGACCACCCCGCCGCGTTCGTGCACCGCCGCGGTCAGCTCACGTACGCCGGGCGTCGGCTCGATACGCGCGCGCACGCGCTCGAAGGCGGACGTCGGCACCCCGCGCAGGGCCTCGACACGCGAACGCAGGCTCGTCGCGAAGTCCACCTCGCCGCGCATCGCCGCCTCGGTCGCCGCCTGCACCTCGGCCCGGCGACCCGCTTCGTCGGCGAGCAGCTCGATCACCTCGTTGCGGATGAGGGTGGAATCGGCATCGAGGACGACGAGGAATCGCGCAGCGGTCACCCGTCGAGCGTAGCGGTCAGCGGGTGATGCGAACGCCCTTGCCGACGACCGTGATGCCCGAGTCGGTCACCGTGAAACCGCGCTCCAGATCCCGCTCGCGATCAACACCCACCGTCGCCCCCTCCTCGAGGATGACGTTCTTGTCGAGCACCGCGCGTCGCACGCGCGACCCGAGACCCATCTGCACGTTGTCGAGCAGCACGGAGTCGGTGATGGTCGAGCCGCCCATGGCGATCCCGCGCAGTCCGATCACACTGCGCTCGATGTGCGTGCCCGAGAGCACCGACCCCGCGGCGACGATCGAGTCGATCGCATTGCCGATCCGGCCGACGGCATCGCGCACGAACTTCGCCGGCGGCATGTTGACGTTCTGCGTGCGGATCGGCCAGTCGGTGTTGTACAGGTTGAAGATCGGCAGCGTCGAGATCAGGTCCATGTGCGCGTCGAAGTACGAGTCGATGGTTCCGACGTCCCGCCAGTACACGCGGTCGCGCGGCGACGAACCGGGCACGACGTTCTGCTTCATGTCGTAGTAGCCCGCTTCGCCGCGCTGGACGAAGTAGGGGATGATGTCGCCGCCCATGTCGTGCCCGGACGAGGCGGACTCGCCGTCCGCCTCGACCGCCGCGACGAGGGCATCGGCGTCGAAGACGTAGTTGCCCATCGAGACGAGCACCTCGTTGGGGGAGTCGGCCAGGCCCACCGGGTCGGCGGGCTTCTCGAGGAAGTCGCGGATGCGCCCGGTGTCGGGGTCGGCGTCGATCACCCCGAACTGCGACGCCAAGGCGATCGGCTGACGGATGCCTGCAACCGTCGCCGGCGCGCCGGACGCGATGTGCGCCTCGATCATCTGCTGGAAGTCCATGCGGTAGACGTGATCCGCGCCGATCACCACGACGATGTCCGGCTTCTCGTCGTTGATGAGGTTGAGGCTCTGCAGGATGGCGTCTGCGGAGCCGGAGAACCAGCGCTTGCCCAGACGCTGCTGCGCGGGCACCGAGGTGACGTAGGAGTCGAGCAGCGCCGACATGCGCCAATTCTGCGAGACGTGCCGATCGAGGCTGTGCGACTTGTACTGCGTCAGCACGACGACCTGTCTCAGTCCCGAGTTGATGAGGTTGGAGATGGCGAAGTCGATCAGCCGGTACTGGCCGCCGAAAGGCACCGCCGGTTTGGCTCTGTCTGCAGTGAGGGGCATGAGTCGCTTGCCCTCACCGCCGGCGAGGATGATCCCGAAAACCTTCTTAGGAGCCGACATGCGTCCACCATAGAGCGCCCGGCGGCCGATGTACTACCGTGCAGTCATGCGAGTCGACATCATCACCAAGGAATACCCGCCGGAGATCTACGGCGGCGCCGGCGTGCATGTCGCAGAGCTCGTGGCTGCGCTGCGCAGCAGCATCGACGTGCAGGTGCGGGCGTTCGGGGCCGAGCGCGCCGAGCCGGGGACCCGGGCGTATCGCACGCCGTCCGAACTCGCCGCCGCGAACCCGGCCCTGCAGACCCTCGGCACCGATCTCGTCATGGTCGGCGACGTCGCCGGAGCCGACCTCGTGCACAGTCACACCTGGTACGCGAACTTCGCCGGGCATCTCGCATCTCAGCTGCACGGCATCCCGCACGTGCTGACGGCACACAGTCTCGAGCCGCTGCGACCGTGGAAGGCCGAACAGCTCGGCGGCGGCTATGCCGTCTCGAGCGGCATCGAGCGGCTCGCGTACGAGAACGCCGCCGCCATCGTCGCCGTCAGCGACGGGATGCGCCAGGACATCCTGCGCAGCTACCCGCAGGTCGATCCGAAGCGGGTGCGCGTCATCCACAACGGCATCGACGTCGAGCGCTGGCGTCCGGTGGAGAATCCCGGGTTCCTGGCGAGCATCGGCATGGATCCCTCGCGTCCGTCGGTGGTGTTCGTCGGCCGCATCACCCGGCAGAAGGGGCTGCCCTACCTGCTGCGTGCGGCCCAGCTGCTGCCGACGGACGTGCAGCTCGTGCTCTGCGCCGGCGCCCCCGACACCCCCGAGATCATGGCGGAGGTGCAGGCCGGCGTCCGTCAGCTGCAGCAGACGCGCGAGGGCGTCATCTGGATCGAGCGGATGCTGCCGCGCGACGAGCTGTCGGCGATCCTCGCCGCGGCCACCACGTTCGTGTGCCCCTCGGTGTACGAGCCGCTGGGCATCGTGAACCTCGAGGCGATGGCGTGCGGCGCGGCCGTCGTCGGCACCGCCACGGGCGGCATTCCGGAGGTCGTCGACGACGGCGTGACCGGTCGTCTGGTGCCGATCGAGCAGCTGCAGGACGGCACCGGCACGCCCGTCGATCCGGAGCGCTACGTCTCGGATCTCGCCGCCGCGCTCACCGAGGTCACGAGCGATCCCGCGCGGGCGCGGCAGTACGGCGAAGCCGGACGTGAGCGTGCCCGCAGCCGGTTCAGCTGGGGCGCGATCGCCGACACCACGCGCGCGCTCTACGAGGAGCTGACGGCCT
The DNA here is from genome assembly GCF_032084865.1 of Microbacterium sp. Lineage (GTDB taxonomy): Bacteria > Actinomycetota > Actinomycetes > Actinomycetales > Microbacteriaceae > Microbacterium. The sequence goes on along the minus strand of NZ_DAMDLU010000031.1, from coordinate 11,808 downwards.
GAGCCGATAGGCTGGCTTCATGTCGAGCGCTCTGGATCTCACCGATGTCGTCGTGCGTCGCGAAGGCCGCAACATCGTCGATCGGGTGACCTGGTCGGTGTCCGAGGATCAGCGCTGGGTCGTGCTCGGACCGAACGGCGCAGGCAAGACGACGCTGCTGCAGCTCGCCGACACGCTCATGCACCCGACGTCCGGAACGGTGACCGTGCTGGGTGAGACCCTCGGGCGCACGGACGTGTTCGAGCTGCGTCCGCGGATCGGCTTCGCCTCATCCGCGATGGCTCGCCGCATCCCGCGCGACGAGACCGTGCTGAACACGGTGATGACTGCGGCCTACTCGGTGACGGGCCGCTGGAGAGAGGACTACGAGTCCATCGATGAGCGTCGCGCGCATCGAGTGCTCGCGGACTGGCACCTGGAGCACCTCGCCGAAAGGCTGTTCGGCACGCTCAGCGACGGCGAGCAGAAGCGCGTGCAGATCGCACGGGCCGTGATGACCGATCCCGAGCTGCTGCTGCTCGACGAGCCGACCGCGAGCCTCGACCTCGGCGCACGTGAGGAGCTGCTGCAGCTGCTCGGCGGCTATGCCGCATCGCCGATCACGCCGGCGATGGTCATGGTCACGCACCACGTGGAGGAGATCCCGGTCGGCTTCACCCACGTGCTGCTGCTGCGCGACGGTGGTGTGGTGGCGGCCGGTCCGATCGCCGAGACGCTGACGGCAGAGGCTCTCACCGAGGCGTTCGGCATGCCGATCCTGCTCACGCAGGACGGCGGACGCTACGCCGCACGCGCCGCCTGAGTGGTGTAAAGTAGACCCTCGGTGCGATCGCACCGCAGACTTCCCTCGTCCCTGGCAGAATCCAGGGCACCACGTAAGGAATCCCATGAAGACTGACATCCACCCCGAGTACCAGGCCGTCGTGTTCCGCGACCTCGGCTCGGGCGAGACCTTCCTCACCCGCTCCACCGTCACGGGCGACAAGACGATCGAGCTGGACGGTGTGGAGTACCCCGTCATCGACGTCGAGATCTCGTCGGCTTCGCACCCGTTCTACACGGGCAAGCAGCGCATCATGGACTCCGCCGGTCGCGTCGAGAAGTTCAACCAGCGCTTCAAGGGCTTCGGCGGCTCCAAGTAAGCCGCCCACGACGAAGGCCCCGCCCCGGCGGGGCCTTCGTCGTACCCGGCATCCGGTCGCATCCCGCACGGACCGACGCTCGAACCGGCCTGCGAACCTGCTCACCCGCGAACGGGCCACGTGCCGTCGAGAGACTGCTCCGGGTCGATCCGTCCGATCCCGATGAAGTACTCGGTGAGACTCGCGGCCTGATCTCGCGCCCAGCCGATCTGCCTGGTGTGCAGCTCCGCCGCGGAGCGCGGCCACGCGAACTCCCGTGCGAGCGCGAGCGCCACCCGACCCGCGGCGACGGCATCCGCCGACGCCTCGTGCGCGTCATCCAGCGGAACGGCGTAGTGGTCGGCGACGACGGTGAGCGTGCGCTTGCCGGGTCGGTACCGGTCGAACGCCTTGTCGATCACCAGCGGGTCGATCACCGGTGACGGAGCGGCCAGCTCGGGGATGCCATGGCGCCGGGCCTCGTGCGCGAGAAGAGAGAAGTCGTACGAGGCGTTGTACGCCACGATCGGCAGCCCCTGCGCGAACAGGGCCCGAAGCGCGTGCACGATCTCGGCCACCACGTCGCGCGCAGGGCGACCGTGCGCCCTGGCGTGCTCTGTGCTGATCCCGTGCACGGCCGCCGCCCCGTCGGGGATCGGCACTCCGGGGTCGCCCAGCCAGTGGCGGGCGGCGAGCTCTCTGCCGTTCCGGTCGAGCACACCGACGTGCGCGGTGACGATGCGATCCCGCGTCACGTCGACGCCTGTCGTCTCGAGATCGAACACGCCCACGCGGGTGAGCCAGGCCGGAGCATCGAGCGGAAAGGTCATGGCCACACCATAGGAGCGGGCGCCGACACTGCCGATTCCGCGCCGGCCGCGCACGCTCACTACGCTGTGCTGGTGACCTGGACGGTATGGCTCTCGCTGCTCGCGGCGTGCGTGGTGATCAGCTTCACCCCCGGGGCCGGCGCCATCAACACGATGAGCAACGCCCTCGTGCAGGGCTGGCGCCGCTCGCTCTGGGGCGTGCTGGGTCAGCAGGCGGCCCTCATCGTGCACGTCGTCGTCGTCGCTGCGGGGGTGGGGCTGTTCGTCGCACGTTCGCCGGTGCTGTTCGAGATCATCCGGTACGCGGGCGCGGCGTACCTGGTGTATCTCGGCATCCGGATGCTCCTGGCGACGCCGGAGGAGCAGAGCCTCGACCCGTCTGCTCGGGTGCGGGAGGGCGCCTGGTCGATCTTCCGACGCGGGTTCTGGGTCAACCTCCTCAACCCCAAGGCGATCGTGTTCTTCCTCGCCTTCGTGCCGCAGTTCATCCGGCTGGACCGCGACCCGCTGCCGCAGTACCTCGTGCTCGTCGGCACCGTGATCGTCGTGGACGTCCTGGTGATGTGGTTCTTCTTCGCAGCCGCGGCGAAGTCGTTCCGGCGGTTCACGCGGGATGCCCGCGGCCAGCGCATCCTGAACGCGGTCTTCGGCGCGCTCTTCATCGCCGTCGCCGCTCTGCTGCTGTTCCTGCACTGACAGCGCCCTGCGTGTCGGTTATCCTGCACCGATCGCTTCGCCGTCGAGTTCTCCACCATCACTGCGGAATCGGCCTCCGGCGTGCGACGCGGGCGTGCACTCTGGTCGGACCCGGGCCGGTCCCGGCAACGAAGGAGCACCCTATGAGCATCACCAACGACGTCCTGACCATCGCCGGGAACATCGGCAACGACCCCGTCGCCAACGAGACTCGCAGCGGCAAGGCGGTGATCAACTTCCGCGTGGCCACGTCTTCGGGCTACTTCGATCAGCGCACCGGGGCGTGGGTCGACGGCGGCACCAACTGGTATGCGGTGTCGGCGTTCGGCAAGCTCGCCGAGCACGCCAAGGCCTCGCTGCACTGCGGCGACCCCGTCATCGTCGTCGGTCGGCTGCGCCAGAAGGAGTGGGAGGCGAACGGCAAGAAGGGCATCGACGTCGAGCTCACCGCCGACTCGATCGGCCACGACCTGCGGCGGGGCACGAGCGCGTTCGCGCGCCGCCCTCGCCCCGAACAGGCCGGCGTCGCCCCCGCCGCCGACGATGCACCGGTTCTCGACGAGCCCACCGAGGCCGATCGGGATGCCTGGGCCGGTGCGGGGCTGCGGCTGACCGACGAGCCGGATTCCGTCGAGGCTTCCGGCGACCCTCGCGATGACGCACTGACCCCCGCGTGACGGGCGGCGCGACGGGGACGGGGGTGCGAGCGCCTATACTCTAGGCGTGCGTCACAGGTACTCCGTCTCCGTCCGGCGGTGCGCGCACTTCGGCTCGCTGCTGGCGAGCACGGCTGCTCTTGTGCTCGCGCTGACCGCCTGCGGCCCGATGGCGACTCCCCACACGTCATCAGGTGCGCCCGCGACTCCCGAGGCCGACGCGTCTGCCGCACCGGCCGAGGCGGATGCCGCACTCGCCTCATTCACCGAGGTCACCGCCGGCGTGTGGGCATCCGACTCGCGTGCGCAGGGCCGCGCCTACATCGACGCGCTCGAAGTGGTCGGGTTCGCGAAGGACGCCATGCAGGTCACGGCCGACCGGAGCACGGTCGGAAACGCCGCCGAGAGCCTTCAGTTCTCGGTCGCCTGGAGTGACACGCAGTGCCTGGTCGGTCAGGTCGGACCGTCGACCGGAGAACCCGTCACCGCGCTGCTCCCGCGACTGGCAGACGGGGCGTGTCTGGTGGGCGCCACCCGCCCCATCGACTGGTGATCCAGCGCCCCGGCGCCTGCACGGCGCCTGGGCGCTGCCGCGCGCGTCGACCGGTAGGCTAGGAAGCCGAGCCGATCGGCACGGGGAGCCCCCGCCATCGGCCGCACACACTTCGCGCATCCGGCACTCGGCATGCGCTGCGCCGGATCACAGGCGCTGAGACAGGTCTTCCAGAGGAGCGGTGAAGGTATGGCTGAGTACATCTATTCCATGGTGCGAGCCCGCAAGGCGGTCGGCGACAAGCTCATCCTCGACGACGTGACGATGGCGTTCCTGCCGGGAGCCAAGATCGGCATGGTCGGCCCCAACGGCGCCGGAAAGTCGACGATCCTGAAGATCATGGCCGGTCTCGACACGCCGTCGAACGGCGAGGCCAAGCTCACCCCCGGCTTCAGCGTCGGCATCCTCATGCAGGAGCCCGAACTCGACGAGACCAAGACCGTGCTCGAGAACATCCAGGACGGCGTGGCGATCAAGCCGAAGCTCGACCGGTTCAACGAGATCTCGGCGCTGATGGCCGACCCCGACGCCGACTTCGACTCGCTGCTCGCCGAGATGGGCGTGCTGCAGGAGGAGATCGACGCGGCCGACGGCTGGGACCTCGACTCCCAGCTGGAGCAGGCGATGGACGCTCTGCGCACGCCACCGGCTGACGCCGAGATCGCGCCGCTCTCGGGCGGTGAGAAGCGCCGCGTCGCGCTGGCGAAGCTGCTCCTGCAGAAGCCCGACCTGCTTCTGCTCGACGAGCCCACCAACCACCTCGACGCCGAGAGCGTGCTCTGGCTCGAGCAGCACCTCAAGGACTACAAGGGCGCGGTCATCGCGATCACGCACGACCGGTACTTCCTCGACAACGTCGCCGAGTGGATCGCCGAGGTCGACCGCGGCCGTCTGATCGGCTACGAGGGCAACTACTCGACCTACCTCGAGAAGAAGGCCGAGCGACTCGACATCCAGGGCAAGAAGGACGCGAAGCTGGCCAAGCGTCTGAAGGACGAGCTCGAGTGGGTCCGCTCCAGCGCCAAGGGCCGTCAGACCAAGTCGAAGGCGCGTCTGGCGCGCTACGAAGAGATGGCGGCCGAGGCCGAGCGCACCCGCAAGCTCGACTTCGAGGAGATCCAGATCCCGGCCGGTCCCCGCCTCGGCAGCGTCGTCATCGAGGCGAAGAAGCTGAACAAGGCGTTCGGCGACCGCGTACTCATCGACGGCCTGAGCTTCAGCCTGCCGCCGAACGGCATCGTCGGCGTGATCGGGCCGAACGGCGTGGGAAAGACCACGCTGTTCAAGACCATCGTCGGCCTCGAGCCGCTCGACGGCGGCGACCTGAAGATCGGCGAGACCGTCAAGATCAGCTACGTCGACCAGTCCCGCGCGAACATCGACCCGAACAAGACGCTGTGGGAGGTCGTCTCCGACGGGCTCGACTTCATCACGGTCGGCAAGACCGAGATCCCGTCGCGCGCGTACGTCTCGAAGTTCGGCTTCAAGGGCCCCGACCAGCAGAAGAAGGCCGGTGTGCTCTCCGGTGGTGAGCGGAACCGTCTCAACCTCGCGCTGACGCTCAAGGAGGGCGGCAACCTGCTGCTTCTCGATGAGCCGACCAACGACCTCGACGTCGAGACCCTGAGCTCGCTCGAGAACGCCCTGCTCGAGTTCCCGGGATGCGCCGTGGTCATCACGCACGACCGGTGGTTCCTCGACCGCATCGCCACGCACATCCTCGCCTACGAGGGCACCGATGAGAACCCGTCGCGGTGGCACTGGTTCGAGGGCAACTTCGAGGCGTACGAGCAGAACAAGATCGAGCGCATGGGCCCGGAGGCGGCGCGCCCGCACCGCACGACTCACCGCAAGCTGACCCGCGACTGATCCCCACGCCCCACTCCGAACATCGCTTCGCGCTGTCCGGAGCCTCCGGGGCGCGGGGCCCCGTGTCGATAGGAACCTGACGGAAGTCATGACCAGCAACTCTCCCCGGCTGCACATCCCCATCCACCTGCGGTGGGGCGACCTCGACGCGTTCAACCACGTCAACAACACCTCGATGCTCAAGCTGCTCGAGGAGGCGCGCGTGCGCGCCTTCTGGAAGCCGGAGCCGGGGGAGCAGGCACCGCAGACGGCGATCCTCGAGTCGGGGATCGATCAGGGAGTCCTCACCCTGATCGCCCGTCAGGAGATCGAGTACCTCGCGCCGGTGCCGTATCAGCGTCGTCCTCTCGAGGTGCAGATGTGGTTCGGCAAGCTCGGCGGCTCGAGCCTCGAGGTCTGCTACGAGGTGCACAACGATCCGGCGAGCACCGAGCGCATCCTGTACGCGCGCTCGACCGCCGTGATCGTGCTCGTGGATGCCGCCACCGGCCGGCCGGTGCGGATCAGCCCCGAGATGCGCGAGGCCTGGGAGCCGTACGTCGGGGAGCCGATCAGCTACGCGCGTCGCTGACGCTCAGGCGTCGGGTGACGGCACTCGTACCATGATCTCCTGCGCCACGCTGGCGAGCAGCGTGCCCTCGCGGTCGTAGATCCGACCCGTCGAGAGCCCGCGTCCGCCACGGGCGTTGGGCGATTCCTGCACGTAGAGCACCCATTCGTCGGCGCGGCCGAAGCGGTGCCACCACATCGCGTGGTCGAGGCTCGCGACTTTGAGCCCAGGCGTGCTCCAGGTCACGCCGTGACGGCGCAGGATCGGCTCCTGAATGGTCATGTCGCTGAGGTACGCGAGCGCCGCCCGGTGCAGGCGCGGATCATCCGGCATCCCGGCCCGCATCCGCATCCACACGGCTTGGCTCGCGATTCGCTCGCCGGCCACGTCGATGAAGAGGGGCCCCTCGACGTGACGCACGTCGGCGGGACGCTCGGCGAGCATCTTCCGCGTCAGCGGGTGCACGTCTCCGACGAGCTCCTCGTCGGGGCGCAGCTGCTCTGGATCGGGGATGCCGTCGGGCATCGGCTCCGCGTGATCGGCGCCGGGGTCTTCGTCCTGGAACGAGGCGATCATCGAGAAGATCGGCACGCCGCCCTGGAACGCCTGGCAGCGGCGCGTCGAGAACGAACGCCCGTCGTGGATGCGGTCGACCGAGAAGGTGATGCTGCGCGCGGTGTCTCCCGGGCGCAGGAAGTACCCGTGCATCGAGTGCACGACGCGGTCCTCGGGGAGGGTGCGCTCGGCGGCCACCAGCGACTGAGCCAGCACCTGGCCGCCGTACACCCGACCGGTGGGCATGAAGTGCGAGCGGCCGGTGAAGATGTCCTCGGTGGTCCTCGCCTCGGACTCCGCCAGATCCAGGACGTCGAGAAGGGCGTCGACGGATCGGCGGGCATCTTGCTCAGCGGTCATCCGACCAGTCTAGATCGACGGATCGGCGCCTCTCGGCCGACGGTCATCCGGCTAACGTAGTGGAGTGACCAGACCGCTCGTGCTTGCCGACGCCCAGACCGCACGTGACGTGCTCACCTTCGCCGGGCGAGCAGCTCAGGCCGGCGCCGACGGGGTGCGACTGCAGGCGGCCGATGGCGTGCTCGCCCTCACCTCCGCCGCGCTCGCTCCGCAGAGCCTGTTCGACCAGACGCCGACGGTGCTGGCGATGCGCATCGTGCGCGCTGATCCCGAACTGCACTGCGACATCGTCGTCGACGAGCTCGCCGAGGGCGAGAAGCCGCACGAGCTCGCCCTGCCCGACACCGGCCGGGCACCCGCCTGGGCGGGCGTCGCCCCACCGCGCGCCGGGTGGATGCACGTGGGGGATCTGACCGCGCAGGCTGTCGCGGAGCGCGCCCAGTGGGGGATCTCGGCCGTCGCGCACGGCACCGCACCGGGCTCCGGCGAGGAGGCCGTGCGTGCCCTGCGCGCGCGCATCTGGGGCGAACCTGACGAGGCTCTGTCCGGGCTGCCGCGCGGTGTCGCATTCGCCGCGCACGCCTTCGGATTCATAAACGGCGCCGAGGAGGTGCGGATCACGCAGTCGGGCCGCTGGACGCGGCTCGCGTTCGCTCGCGGGCATGTGCTCAGCCGCGGCCCGGCCGTGACCGGCCTCACCGCCGTGCGTGGTACGGGCCCTTCGGCAGGCTCAGGGACCCAGTAGGCGGGCCGGGCTCGGTAAGGTGGCGCGGGCCCTTCGGCAGGCTCAGGGTGCTCAGTGAACAGAGGCTCAGGAGCCCAGTAGACACAGGCTGGGGGCCCGGATCAGCGCGCGGCGGCTCGCCCGGCCTGGCGGCCGGAGAACAGGCATCCGCCGAGGAAGGTGCCCTCGAGCGCGCGGTAGCCGTGCATCCCGCCACCGCCGAAGCCGCTCGCCTCGCCCGCCGCGAACAGGCCGGGGATGGCGTTCCCCGCGGCATCCAGCGCACGACCGTCGAGGTCGGTGTGGATTCCGCCGAGCGATTTGCGGGTGAGCACGTGCAGCTTCACGGCGACCATGGGGCCGGCCGACGGATCCTGCAGACGGTGCGGCGCGGCCGTGCGGATGAGCCGGTCGCCGCGGTATCCGCGCATCGAGCGCAGCATGGCGATCTGGGCGTCCTTGGTGAACTCGTTGTCGATCTCACGATCGCGCGCGACCACCTCCTCGCGCACCCGGTCGATGTCGAGCACCTCGCCGCCGGACATGGCGCGCATGCCGGCGAGCAGCGAGTCCAGATCGTCCTCTACGACGAAGTCCGCGCCCTCGTCGAGGAACGCCCGCACAGGGGCGGTCGGACCCTTCGCGATGCGCGATCGCAGCAGCAGCCCGACGTCGCGCCCCGTCAGATCGGGATTCTGCTCGCTGCCCGAGAGGGCGAACTCCTTCTCGACGATCTTCAGCGACGTCACGAACCACGAGTGGTCGTGGCCGGTGCGACGCAGATGCGCCAGCGTGCCCAGCGTGTCGAAACCCGGGTACAGCGGCACCGGCAGGCGCCTGCCGGTGGCGTCCAGCCACAGCGACGAGGGCCCTGGAAGGATCCGGATGCCGTGCTCCGGCCACACCGGATCCCAGTTCTCGATCCCCTCCACGTAGTGCCACATGCGGTCGGTGTTGATCAGAGCAGCGCCTGCTGCGCGCGTCACCGCCTGCATGGAGCCCTCGACGTACGCGGGAACGCCGGTGAGCATGTGCTCGGGCGCCGTGCCGAGACGCTCCGGCCAGGACGCGCGAACGAGATCGTGGTCCCCGCCGATGCCGCCGGAGGCGACGATCACGGCATCCGCCCTGATCTCGAAATCGGCCACCGGCTCACGCGACGTCGGCGCACCCCTCGGGGCGAGGGTGTCGGCGAGCACACTGCCGCGAGCGCCGACGACGCCGCCGGACTCGACGATGAGATCCGCCACTCGGTGACGGGGGAGGATGCTCGCACGCCCGTCGGCCTCGGCCTGCTCGACGGCGGCGACGAAGGGGGCCACGATGCCGGGGCCCGTACCCCAGGTGATGTGGAAGCGCGGCACCGAGTTGCCCGGTCCGATCGCGCTGCCGCCGCCTCGTTCGGCCCAGCCGACCACGGGGAAGAATGCTACTCCGCGCTCGCGCAGCCACGCACGCTTCTCGCCGGCGGCGAACTGCAGGTACTCTTCGGCCCACCGCTTCGGCCAGGAGTCCTCCGGACGGTCGAAGCCGGCACCTCCGAACCAGTCCTGCCGTGCGAGATCGAGCGAGTCGCGGATGCCCATCCGGCGCTGCTCGGGAGAGTCGACGAGGAACAGACCGCCGAACGACCACCACGCCTGCCCGCCGAGGTTCTGGCGCGGCTCCTGATCGATGATCGTGACCCGCCTGCCGGCGGCCAGTGCCTCGGTCGCGGCCACCAGCCCGGCGAGCCCCCAGCCGATCACGAGAACGTCGGTCGCGGGGGTGCGGGGCAGGGGTGTCATGTGGTCTCCGTCGACTCCGGGGCTGTGCGGTTCTCGAGCGTGGGCCGGCCCTGCGGGCCGGCGCCGATGCCCGAGGGCTCGAATGTGTTCACCATGGCATATGCGGCCCGCTCGAGATAGTCCCACAGGGTCGCCTCGTGCATGGGCGAGAGCTGCACCTCGTCGAGCGCGGTGCGCATGTGACGCAGCCAGCGGTCGCGGGCGTCGGGATCGACGTGGAAAGGAACGTGCCGCATCCGCAGTCGCGGATGGCCGCGCTGCTCGCTGTACGTGCCCGGTCCGCCCCAGTACTGGGCCAGGAACAACGTGAGACGATCGGCGGCGGGTCCGAGATCCTCTTCCGGGTACATCGGCTTGAGGACCGGGTCGAGCGCGACCTCGCGGTAGAACACCGCCACCAGGCGCTCGAAGGTGGGCTGTCCGCCGACCTCGTCGTAGAACGTCACTGTGCGCCGCCTTCCTCGTCGGTCGTCTTCTTGCGTCGCCAGATGCCGCGATCGACGATGCGCGGCACGCCGGTGACCGGATTCGGCTTCGTGACGGGCGGATTGGCGCCCCGTACCCGGCGGGCGCCATCGAGACCGGTCAGCGTCACTGCGGCGAGACGCGGCACCTCGACACCCTTCTCGGCCAGCCCGGCCCTCAGCCGGCGACGCAGCTCCTGCGAGACGTCGTCCATCGCGTTGGCGCGTGTCTTCATGACCACCCGCACCACGAGCGCGTCGCCGTCGATGCTCTCCAGCCCCCAGATCTCGGGCTTCGCGATGATCCGCGTGCGCCACTTCGGGTCCTTCGCCAGGGTCTGCGCGGTCTCCATCATCGACTTCTCGACGAGTTCGAGATCGGCATCCGGGGCGACCCCGAGGTCGACGATGGCGCGCGCCCAGCCCTGCGACATGTTCCCGATGCGGGTGACCTCGCCGTTGCGGACGTACCAGAGCGTGCCGTTCACGTCGCGCACCTGCGTGATGCGGACGCTGACGTACTCGACGACACCGGATGCCAGGCCGAGATCGACGACGTCGCCGATGCCGATCTGATCCTCGGCCACGAGGAAGATGCCGTTCAGCACGTCCTTCACGATGTTCTGCGCGCCGAATCCGAGACCGGCGCCCACGGCGGCGGTGAGGAGGGTGAGCGAGCCGAGGAGGCTGGGGGTGAGCGCGTTCACGGTGAGGACGAGGGCGATCACCACGAGCATCACGTTGACGATGTTCTGCAGGATCGAGCCGAGCGTGCGGGTGCGCTGAACCAGACGCATGTCGGCTAGAGGGGAGCGCTCGAGGGCCTGCGTGTCGTCGACGCGCGCCTTCGACTTGGCGCTGTTCACGATGCGCTGCACGACACGGCGGATGACCAGACGCAGGATGAACCCGATCGCCACGCAGCTCGCGATGATCACGGCGACGGCGATCGCCTTGCCACCGATCTTCAGCAGGATCTCCAGCATGCCGCCCCACCACCCCGGGTCAGTGGGGTCGGGGGCGGGTGTCTCGGTGGCGAAGCGGATGTCCATCACCTCGATTTTAGCGACCGGCCTTCAGCGCATTCTGAGTGGCCGGACGCCTGCGGGTTCGGCTGTCGCCGAACCCGCAGAGGATCAGTCGTCCGCGTCGCGGGCCTGCGCGGCGAGCGCCCGCTCGACGTCTGCGAGGTTCTCGTGCACGAGCCGACGCAGAGCCGGGGCGGCGTCCTGATGCTCGGCGAGCCAGGTGCGGGTCGCGTCGCGCAGCTCGATGCTCGCGAGCGAGCGCGGGTACAGCCCGACGATCAGGTAATCGGCGATCTGGTAGGTGCGCTCCTCCCAGATCGGCAGCAGCATCTCGAAGTACTTCGGGATGAACGCGCGGAGCACCTCGACACCCGACGGGTGCACGAAGCCGAGGGCGGCCGAGCGCACGATGGTGTTCGGCAGGTCGCTGTTGTCGATCAGCGACGACCACGCGGCCTGCTTGGCCTCGGCGGTCGGCAGCGCGGCGCGCGCTTGAGCGGCGAACTCGGCACCCTTCGACGTGTTGTCCGCGGCGAGTGCCGCATCGATCGCCGCGGCGTCGGTCGCACCGGCCGCCGCGAGGCCGACGAGCAGCAGCCACGTCAGGTCGGCGTC
>NZ_DAMDLU010000030.1:0-22901 GCF_032084865.1 Microbacterium sp. | reverse complement strand
GGCCGACGAGGTGGGTGCGCGGCGCCGGCGGCGCGACGCCGAGCGGGCGGTGCGCGAGGCGGAGAAGGCCCACGACCGCGCGGCGCGGGAAGATCGGCGTGCGGCGGACGACGCACACGAGGCCGAAGAGCGGATCGACCGGCTGGTGAAGCACATCGCCGAGCTCGAAGAAGAGCTCGAACGCGCACGCGACGACGCGACACAGGCGAAGAGGGAGGCCAGGGCTGCCGCGGATCGGCGAGAGCAGGCGGCTGCGGATGCGGCAGCGACGGCCGATGCCCTCGACCAGGCGCGGCAGGCGCTGGCCCGGCTCTGAGGCGGACCGTCCGTGTGCGCAGATGATACCCACGACCGCGCCCGCCGTCACGGCCCTGCCGAATGCCGGGGCGGTGCGGTGTGCTCACACGATGACCGGCAGCGACGACAGGGAGCACCCCCGCCGCTCATGACCTGAGCGAAGATGGGTGCGAGAGCACGTCGAGTGAGCCGACAGCCGAATGACCGACAGCGGAATCCACTTTTGAGGAGCGAGCGATGGCCCGGAATGTGAGGGTGCTGCACTGCGCACCGGAAGACGTGTTCGAGGTGCTGAGCGACGGCTGGCTGTATCCCGCGTGGGTCGTCGGCGCCTCACGCATGCGTGCGGTGGACGCCACCTGGCCGACCCAGGGCTCGGAGCTGCACCATTCGTTCGGAGTGTGGCCGATGCTCATCAACGACCGGACCATCGTCGAGCAGTACGACCCGCCGCGCCGCATGGTGGTGCGGGCGCGCGGGTGGCCGATGGGTGAGGCCCGGGTGACGCTCGAGGTGCGACCGCGGGGAGACGACACCCTGGTCCGGATTCAGGAGGAGCCTATCGCCGGCCCCGGCCGCTTCGTGCCGCGTCCGATCATGGATGCGCTGGTGCGCTGGCGCAACGCCGAGACGCTGCATCGCCTGGCCTATCTCTCCGAGGGCAGGGCGGCCGCGTGACCGACCGGCGTCGCTCCGGCGGGGACGACCTCGACGTCGTCGTGGTCGGGGCCGGGCCGAACGGACTCGCCGCCGCGGTGACCCTCGCCAGGGCAGGGCTCCGCGTGCGCCTCTACGAGCGCGCGAGCCAGCCGGGCGGCGGAGCCGCCACGCGCGAGCTCACCCTGCCCGGCTTTCAGCATGATGTCTGCTCGGCCGTGCATCCGATGGCGTTCGAGTCGCGCTTCTTCCGCGACTTCGGGCTGCGCGATCGTGTGGAGTTCGTGACCCCTGAGGTGTCGTTCGGCCAGCCGATGGACGGCGGTCGCGCCGGAATCGCCTATCGAGACCTCGACCGCACTGCCGACGCGCTCGGCGTCGACGGCCGGGCGTACGCAAGACTTCTGCGACCGCTTGTCGAACGCGCCACCCGGGTGGCGGACTTCACCGGTTCCTCCCTGCTGCGAATCCCGCGCGACCCGCTCACGGCGATCCTCTTCGGCCTGCGCTCTCTCGAGCAGGGCACCCCCGCCTGGAATGCGCGCTTCCGCGACGATGTCGCGCCCGCCATGCTCACCGGCGTCGCGGCACACACGATCCTCGCGCAACCCAGCATTGCCGGTGCCGGCGCCGGGCTGGCCCTGACCACCTACGCGCATGCGCAGGGCTGGCCGATACCGGTCGGCGGCAGTCAGGCGATCGCGGATGCCATGGTCGACGACCTGCGCCGCCACGGCGGCGAGCTGGTGCTCGACCACGAGGTCGAGTCGCTGGGCGAGCTTCCGGATGCGTGGGCCACGCTTCTCGACGTCACCCCGAAGGCGCTCGTGCGGCTCGCAGCCGATGTCATCCCGTCCGGCTACCGGCGGGCGCTGCAGCGGTTCCGCTACGGCGACGGCGTCGCGAAGGTCGACTTCGCGCTGAGCGAGCCGGTGCCGTGGACGAATCCCGAGCTGCGCCGCGCCGGCACGCTGCACGTCGGCGGCACACGGGCCGAGGTGGCCGATGCCGAGAACCACGTGCACCGCGGACGGCTTCCCGAGAATCCCTACGTGCTGGTGTCGCAGCCGACGCTGTTCGATCCGAGCCGTGCTCCCGCGGGGCAGCACACCCTGTGGACGTACACGCATGTGCCGGCGGGAAGCACGGCGGATCGCAAGGAGGCGGTGATCAGCCAGATCGAACGGTTCGCCCCCGGCTTCCGCGACACGATCCTGGCGACGAGCTCGCGCAGCGCTCAGCAGGTCGAGCAGCACAATCCGAACTACCCGGGCGGAGACATCGCGGCGGGCGCCCCGAACATCTGGCAGCTGTTCCGCCGGCCGGTGCTCAGCCCGGATCCGTGGCGCACCCCGATCCCCGGCGTCTACCTCGCCTCCGCGTCCGCGACGCCGGGGCCCGGTGTCACGGGCATGCCGGGCTGGATCGCGGCGCTCAGCGCGCTGCGCCACGAGTTCGGCATACGCGAGCTTCCCGATCTGTCATCTGGACTTACACCGTAAGTCCAAGGTGTGCAAGGGGCCTGGCGGGATGGTCGCGCGGGCTTAGACATGGGACACCGATCCTCCGATCGGTCCGCGAAAAGGAGCACTCATGTCGGATAATTTCGAGACGACCAGCCCGAGCGGTTCGGGAACGCCCGCGCACGGCGCGGGCACGCAGCCGTACGATTCGGGCTCGCAGAGCAAAGTCGATGCCGCGAAGCACGAGGCATCCGATCTCACGGACAGCGCGACCGGGCACGCGAAGGATGTGCTGGGTGCGGCCAAGGACGAGGCGTCGAACGTCGTCGGTGAGGCGAAGATGCAGGCGAAGGATCTGTACGCGCAGACGCAGCGCGAGCTGCGCGACCAGGCGAGCACGCAGCAGCAGCGGCTGGCGACGGGCCTTCGCTCCGTCGGTGACGAGCTGGGATCGATGGCCTCCAACTCGGACGGCAGCGGTATCGCCGCCGACCTGGTCCAACAGGCATCCGGACGGGTGTCGGCGGCGGCCAACTGGCTCGGCGACCGGGACCCGGGCGCTGTGCTGACCGAGGTCAAGCGCTACGCGCGCCGCAAGCCCGGCACGTTCATCCTCGCCGCGGCGGTCGGCGGGGTGATCATCGGGCGACTGACGCGCGCACTGGCATCCGATGCGGCAGACCAGAAGCACGCGGCCGCGCAGACGCCCGCAGCGCCTCCGGCTCCTGCGGTGCCGCCGGCGCCGCCGGTGCCTCCGGTCACCCAGGTGCACCCGGACCACTCGGTGCCCACTCCCGTGAGCGACAGCTCGACGTCGGCTGCGGAGACGCCGCTGTACAGCCAGACCCGCTCGACCAGGGCGGATGCCAGCGGGGAGGACGGCTATGACCGACCCCACACCGTCTGAGCAGAGAGCCGCCTCGTCATCGCTCGGCGAGCTCCTCGGCGAAGTGTCGCGTGACATCTCGACGCTGATGCGGCAGGAGCTCGCACTGGCGAAGGCTGAGCTCAAAGAGTCGGCGACGAAGTCCGCCAAGGGCGCAGGTCTGATGGGCGCAGCCGGCTACGGCGCGCTGATGGCTGTGTTCTTCCTGTCCATGGCGCTCTGGTGGGCGCTCGGCACCCTGATCGGCGGCGGATGGTCTGGCGTCATCGTCGCCGTCATCTGGGCACTGATCGCCCTCGTTTTCTTCCTGGTCGGACGTGGCCAGCTGAAGGACGTCGAAGGAGCACCGCAGACCGTGGAGACCCTCAAGGAGATCCCGGACACGCTGAAGAGAAATGAGGAGAACCGATGAGCAATTCAGCCGATGAGATCCGCTCCGACATCGAGCGGACCCGTCAGGACCTCGGGATGGACGTCGACGCACTGGCCGACAAGGTCACCCCGTCGAAGATCGTCGATCGTCAGATGGGCAAAGTGCGAGGCGCTTTCGGGTCGATGCGAGACCGTGTGATGGGTGCCGCCGACGACGCGAGCACGTCGATGTCGGATGCCGGGGCGCACGCGGGTGACGTCGCGGGCGACGTGAAGGACCGCGTCGTGGCCAAGGCCGAAGGCAACCCTCTCGCCGTCGGACTGATCGCCTTCGGCGCGGGCCTCGTGCTCGCGTCGCTCTTCCCCGCCTCGACGAAGGAGAAGGAACTCGCGTCGACGGTGAAGGACCAGGCGCAGCCCCTGATCGATGAGGCCACCGACGTCGCCAAGAAGGTCGGTGAGCACCTGAAGGAGCCGTTGGCCGCGTCGGTCGACTCGGTCAAGGCGTCCGCGCAGGACTCCGTCGCCGCCGTCAAGGACGAAGCGCAGTACGCCGCGAACGAGGTCAGGCACGACGCTCAGGATGCCCGCGACAACGTCGCGAACAGCTGACGCGTTCTCGCACGAGCGGGTGGGTTCCGGCTGCGGACCCCACCCGCTCTTCGCTGTCAGCGGTGAAGAGCGAGGCTGTGCTCGAGCCGGTCGAGCAGCGACTCCAGCGCGGCCTCGAACTCCTCCCGGCTGTGGTCCTCGCTCAGCTTCTCGCGCAGGCGGAAGACCTGTGGGGCGCGTGCCTCCGCATCCGGCCCGTCCTGCTCGGCGGTGGTGCCGGGTGCCGGCTCATCGGCGGTCTCGTGCGCAGCGGCTTCGAGCAGCAGCTGGCCGAGCAGGAAGCTCGAGAACGAGCGATAGGTCGCGACAGCCTGGGCGTCGCTGAAGCCGCGGTCGAGGAGTGCCGTGAGGAAGGCGTCGACCACCTCGATGCTGCGCAGGGGCGGACGCAGCCAGGGGGCCGCGGGGTTCTGCGATGTCACGAGCGGGAAGGCTCGAGGATGCTCGATCGCGATCCGGCGCATCTGGTGCGCCATCGCCTGCAGGAACCCCTGCCAGTGCTCGGCGACCTCGTCATCGAGTGAGTCCATCAGGTCGCCGGTGAGCACGTCGACGACCCCCTCGAGCAAGTCTTCACGGCCGCGAACGTACCGGTAGAGCGACATGGCCTCGACGTCGAGGCGCTCGGCGAGCGAGCGCATCGAGAGAGCGCTCACGCCGGCCTCGTCGACCTGCGCGAGCGCTGCGGTGACGATCGACTCGCGGGTCAGGCCTCGCCCGCGCGCGCCGCTCCGCGTTGGTTCTTCCGGGTGCTCGACCACGCCTCGATCCTACCTTCGGCGGGTCGGCGCCTGCTGGTCAGGTCGCGCGGATCGGATGCTCGTGCACGGCAGTGCTCATGTGCGTGCCGTTGAGCTCGAGATAGAGCTGACGCTCGGTCACCGAGACGGTCATGGTGTTGCGACGGGCGAGCGCCGCCGCCGCGTCGTCGAGGAATCCCGCGTCGAAGCTGTGCAGCGCGATGGCATCCGCGTCGTGGATCGTCTTGCCTGCCCAGTTGGCGATCACTCTCGCCGGGTCGCGGTACGTGTACACGACCGTGCGGTCGGCGAGCTTGCTGCCGTAGTGCAGACGGCCGGCATCCGGCGCCCCGACCTCGATCCACGCCGTGACGCGACCGGTGAGGTCGCGCACGAGCACCGCCGGCTCGTCGGTCGCCGCCACGCCCTCGGTGAACGCGATCCCCTCTTCATACTCGAGGCAGTATGCGAGCAGCCGAGTGAGCATGTACGCGTCGGTCTCGGAGGGGTGACGCGCGAGGCGCAGGCTCAGCTCGTCGTATACACCGCGGTCGACGTCCGCCAGCTGCACATCGAACGTGTGGATCGTCGCGCCTGCCGCCATGGATTCGAGCTTACGCGTCGATCTCCATGGCGGCAGACGCCCTCCGGTCGCAGCCAGGCCGGCCGGGGGTGGGCGATCAGATGGTCGTTGTCCCCACATCGACCCGGCCGACAAGGCGCGATACCCGAGTTCACGATCTCACCTGCTGCGGCCGAGAAGGGCTTCGGAGCCCATTCCCGCACGGCCCCGGACGGAGCCGTCGCGCCGGCATGGCCGCCGAGTCAGGTGTGTCGTCACCCCGAGCCGGTTCATGCCCGCGCATTCATACGTCGCCGCTACTCGCAGGCGACCCCATCGCCGTCACGGTCGAGCTTGCGCGTGTACCCCGGGTCGCCCGCCCGGATCGGGGCGGCCCCTGCCGCGCGAACAGCCGTGCAGTTCTCGTAGTACGTCGTGCTCGGCGCGACCGGAGCGGGGGCCGCCGGCGCGGGGGCGGGTGCAGGCGCCGGGGCGGCCGGAACAGGCGCCGGGATCGGCGTCGGCTCCTCCACCACGGGCGCCGGAGCGGGCGCGGGCGTGATCCGGGCGAAGGCGGAGGTCGGAGTCTCCTCGTCCGGGCACGCGCGGAGCACGGCGGCGATCGCGTCATGCTCCGGCGGGGTGATCCACAACCCGTAGGTGGCCTTCACCGCCACCTGCCTGGCGACGTACGCACAGCGGAAGCTCTTGTTCTTCGGCAGCCAGGTGGCGGCGTCTCCGTCGCCCTTCTGCGAGTTCGCCGGCCCATCGACGGCGAGCAGGTTGAGCGGATCATTGGCGAAGGTCGCCCGCTGATCGGCGGTGAGCTGCTGCGCGCCCTTCTGCCAGGCGTCGGAGAGCGCGACGACGTGGTCGATCTGGACGAGCTCGCTGGTGCCCTGACCGCGCGTGAAGTCGATCACCCGGCCCGTGAACGGGTCGTTCAGGGTGCCCGAGACGACCCGGCACGAACCGGCCCGCGTGACGGATGTCAGGTCGCGGAACAGGATGTCGTTGCGGGTGTCGCAGCCGTTGCGGTCGACGTCGAGCCAGCGCTGGCCGAACAGGGCGCGGTCGTAGCCGGTCTTCGCGGCGCGCCCCTTCACCGTGAGGGTCGCGAGCACCTCGAGCGCCGTCGCGCCGTCGGTGCGTGACGTGTCCGCTGCGGTGGACGCCTCCCCGACGAACGTGATCGGCTCGGCGTCACTGTCGTCGGTCGCCGTGTCGGCGTCGGTGGGATCCGGAGACGCAGTGGCGGCGTCGGGCGTCCGGCTCGACGACGCGGATGCCGTGGGGAGGGCCTCGCTGCCGCCGCGGCCCATCACCGCGTTCGCGACGCTGCCGGTCAGCAGAAAGCACACCGCCGCGACGGCGGTGACGACCGTGGCGGGGCCTCTGCTCGAGAACCGCAGCCAGGTGGGGGTGTCCTTCACGAGCGCGACGATGCCGGTGATGAGGACGACGAACCAGAGGACGGTGAAGATCGGCGAGAGCAGGATGCCGATCCCCAGCATCGCGACACCGATCGCGACCCATGCCCAGAGCGGCAGCTTCTTCCTGACGGGTTCGGCGTGGGATGCCTGCCCGACACCGGTCGCGATGAGTGATTCCCCTGAAGGCGGTGGCAGCAGTGGCGGTGGCAGCAGTGGCGCGGGCGCCGTGGCGGCCGGCAGATGCTGGGTCTGCTCGCTCCATGCGGAGCCATCCCACCAGCGCATGCGGTGCTGGTCTGTCGGGTCCGGGTACCACCCGGCAGCGGGGGAGCTCGTCATCTCATCTCAACCACTCCGCCAGCAGGCCGAGATGCTGCAGCACTCGGGCACGACTGGCTGTCAGGTGCGCAGGGCGCACGAAAGGGCAGCGAGCCCGGTCCCCCTCAGTCCCGGCGCGCGTGTGCGCGGAGCGCAGCATTCCGCTCATCATATGGGCGCACACGCCGCACCTCTGCTCCTGCCTCGACCGCTGTCGCGCGGCGGCCAGGATGCCGCGCCGCGGTCGCGCCCGTCAGGGCTCCGTCAGAGTTTCCGCCATGGCCGTATGGGTTTCGTTAGAGCCGCAGCATCCGGCGTCGGACGGGTGTTCCATCGGGAGGTGCGCCGATCCACGGCGTGCGAGCAGCTCAGGCTGCCGTCTGTCGTCTGAATGGAGCTGTGCGTGCTTGACCTCGTCTACGTGCTGGGTGTGATCGCCCTGTTCGTCGTCGTCGGACTGCTGGGAAAGGCGGTGGAGAAGCTGTGATCGTCTTCGAGCTCCTCGCCGCGGGCCTCGGCGTCGCGGCGATCGTCTATCTGGTGTTCGCGCTCGTGAAACCGGAGCGATTCTGATGACGTGGCTGTATGCGGGCCTCGCCCTGCTCACCGTCGCCGCAGTGATCGCCGTGCTGTACCGGCCGTTCGGCGACTACATCGCCTGGGTGTACACCTCCCCGAAGGACTGGAGGATCGAGCGCGGCTTCTACCGGCTGATCGGCGTCGACTCCCGATCCGAGCAGACCTGGCGCTCCTACCTCGGTTCAGTGCTCGCGGTGTCGGCCGTCGGCCTGCTGATCGTCTACGCGATGCAGCGGCTGCAGCCCTGGCTGCCCTACTCTCTCGGGCTGCCCGCGCCGTCCGAGCATCTCTCGTTCAACACCGCCGCCTCGTTCGTCGGCAACACGAACTGGCAGTCGTACTCTCCCGAGCTCACCCTCGGCTACACCGTGCAGCTGGCCGGGCTCGCGGTGCAGAACTTCGTCTCGGCCACGGTCGGCATCGCCGTCGCCGTCGCACTCATGCGCGGATTCGCGCACCGGCGCTCGGGAACCATCGGCAACTTCTGGGTCGATCTGACCCGAGGCATCCTGCGCATCCTGCTGCCGATCTCCGCGATCGGCGCAATCGTGCTGATGATCGGCGGCGTCATCCAGAACTTCAACGGGTTCACCGAGATCAGCACCGTCACCGGCGCGGCCCAGAGCATCCCGGGCGGTCCGACCGCATCTCAGGAGGCCATCAAGCTGCTGGGCACCAACGGCGGCGGGTTCTTCAACGCCAATTCGGCGCACCCGTTCGAGAACCCGACGGCGTGGACGAACCTCGTCGAGATCCTGCTCATGCTGATCATCCCGTTCGCGCTGCCTCGCGTCTTCGGACGCATCGTCGGCGACAATCGCCAGGGGTACGCGATCCTCGCCGTCATGGGCAGCCTGTACGCGGCATCCTTCACCATCCTCACCGCCCTCGAGACCGCCGGCCGCGGAACCGCGCCCGAGCTCGCCGGGAGCGCGATGGAGGGGAAGGAGCAGCGGTTCGGCATCATCGGATCGACCTTGTTCGCCACCACGAGCACCGGCACCTCGACCGGTGCGGTGAACTCGATGCACGACTCGTACACCGCCCTCGGCGGGATGATGCCGATGGTCAACATGATGCTGGGCGAAGTCACCCCGGGCGGCGTGGGATCCGGGGTCTATGCGATGCTCGTGCTCGCCATCATCGCGGTCTTCATCTCGGGGCTGCTGATCGGGCGCACGCCCGAGTACCTGGGCAAGAAGATCGGCCCGCGCGAGATCAAGCTCGCCGCGCTGTACATCCTCGTGATGCCCACCCTGGTGCTCGCCGGAACGGCGCTGAGCTTCGCCCTCCCCGGCGTCCGGGAGGAGGTCGAGTCCACCTCGATCTGGAACCCCGGCATCCACGGGATGTCGGAAGTGCTCTACGCGTTCACGTCAGCGGCCAACAACAACGGCTCGGCCTTCGCCGGTCTGACAGCGAACACACCCTGGCTGAACACCGCCCTCGGTCTCGCCATCCTTCTCGGACGCTTCGTCCCCATCGTGTTCGTCCTCGCGCTGGCCGGATCGCTCGCCGCTCAGGGCAAGGTGCCTGCGACCGCGGGCACCCTCCCGACACATCGTCCGCTGTTCGTCGGACTGCTCGCAGCGGTCACCGTCCTGGTGACCGCTCTGACCTTCTTCCCCGTTCTCGCGCTGGGTCCCCTGGCGGAAGGGCTGATGTAACCATGTCCGCACTCACCACCCCTCGTCCCGAGACTCCTCGATCTGAACCCACGAACACGGTCCGCGCCCGGGGATCGCTCTCGTGGCCGCAGGCGCGGGCAGCCCTTCCCGGCGCCGTGCGCAAACTCCACCCGCGCGAGCAGTGGCGCAACCCGGTGATGTTCATCGTCTGGGTCGGGGCCGTGCTGACGAGCGCTCTCGCCGTGGCGGAGCCGTTCATCGGCGGCCCGGCGCCCTCCGGTGGCACGCAGGTGCCGTGGCCGTTCACCGGAGCGATCGCCCTCTGCCTCTGGCTGACCGTGCTCTTCGCCAACGTGGCGGAATCGGCAGCCGAGGGGCGCGGCAAAGCGCAAGCGGAGACCCTGCGCCGCACCCGGCAGAGCACCACGGCGCGACGGGTCGATGAATACGACCCGGATGGCGATCCGTCCGCCGACCGCGCTGCAGTCGCGGAGGTGTTGTCGTCGCAGCTCACGCTCGGCGACATCGTGATCGTCAGCGCCGGCGAGCTCATCCCCGCCGACGGCGACGTCGTCTCGGGAATCGCCTCTGTCGACGAATCGGCGATCACCGGTGAGTCCGCGCCGGTGATCCGCGAATCCGGCGGCGACCGCTCAGCGGTGACCGGCGGCACCCGGGTGCTCAGCGACCGGATCGTCATGCGCGTGACCTCGCGCCCCGGCGAGACGTTCGTCGACCGGATGATCGCTCTCGTCGAGGGCTCGGCCCGGCAGAAGACACCCAACGAGATCGCACTGAACATCCTGCTCGCCAGCCTGTCGATCGTCTTCGTCGTTGTCGGACTCACGCTGAACCCGATCGCGTCGTATGCGGCGGCACCGGTGAGCGTCGCTGTTCTCGTCGCTCTTCTGGTCTGCCTCATCCCTACGACGATCGGAGCGCTGCTCAGCGCGATCGGCATCGCAGGCATGGACAGGCTCGTGCAGCGCAATGTGCTGGCGATGTCGGGGCGAGCCGTAGAGGCTGCGGGAGATGTCACCACGCTTCTGCTCGACAAGACCGGCACGATCACCTACGGCAACCGGCGCGCCACGGCCTTCCTTCCCGTCGCGGGAACGGGTCTCGACGAGCTGATGCGCTGCGCCGCGCTGTCGTCGCTGGCGGATCCGACGCCGGAGGGCACGTCCATCGTCGATCTCGCGCGTGACACGGGCGTGGAGGTGGGGTCGCGGATCCCCGGCGAGATCGTGCCGTTCACCGCGCAGACGCGCATGTCGGGGCTGGACGGCGCAGACGGGGTGAGCATCCGCAAGGGCGCCACATCGGCGATCGTGACGTGGCTGGAGAGCGCCGGATCGGCTCTGCGGGTGGATCTGCTGGCGGAGGTCGAGGATGCCGTCGCGCAGATCTCGCAGACCGGCGGCACACCTCTCGTCGTGGCCGTCCGCGATGCGAAGGGCGAGGGTCGTGTGCTCGGGGTGGTGCATCTGAAGGACGTCGTCAAAGAGGGCCTGCCCGCGAAGTTCGCCGAGATGCGCGCCATGGGCATCCGCACCGTGATGATCACGGGCGACAATCCGCTCACCGCCGCCGCGATCGCCGCCGAGGCGGGCGTCGACGACTTCCTCGCGGAAGCCACCCCGGAGGACAAGCTCTCGTACATCCGCAAGGAGCAGGAGGGTGGCAACCTCGTCGCGATGACGGGTGACGGCACCAACGACGCACCCGCCCTGGCACAGGCGGACGTCGGGGTCGCGATGAACTCGGGGACGTCCGCCGCGAAAGAAGCCGGCAACATGGTCGACCTCGACTCCGACCCGTCGAAGCTGATCGACATCGTCCGCGTCGGCAAGCAGCTGCTCATCACGAGAGGAGCGCTGACCACGTTCTCCATCTCGAACGACATCGCCAAGTACTTCGCGATCATCCCGGCGATGTTCATGGGCGTCTTCCCCCAGCTCGGCGCGCTGAACGTGATGGGCCTGCATTCCCCCGCATCCGCCGTGCTGTCGGCCGTGATCTTCAACGCGATCGTGATCGTGTTCCTCATCCCGCTGGCGCTGCGTGGCGTGCGGTACCGCGCCGGCAGTGCATCGAAGGTCCTGGGCCGCAACCTCGCGGTCTACGGCATCGGCGGTGTCATCACCCCTTTCATCGGGATCTGGCTGATCGACCTCGTCGTTCGCCTCATCTCCGGATTCTGAGCTGACGAAAGAAGAACGAACGATGAGCACCCTCACCCGCCGCTCCGCGCGCACCAGCTGGGTCGCGTTGCGCGCGATGGTCCTGCTGACGATCCTGCTCGGCGTCGGCTACACCCTGGCGATCACCCTGATCGGGCAGCTCCTGCTCCCCGTCCAGGCGAACGGCTCCCTGGTGCACGACGTCAGCGGTGACGTCGTCGGCTCCACCCTGATCGGACAGCCCTTCTCGGACGCAGCCGGCGATCCGCTGCCCGAGTACTTCCAGCCGCGACCGTCGGCAGCCGGCGACGGCTACGACGGCGGCGCATCGTCGGGTTCGAACCACGGACCCGAGAACGAGGATCTGATCGCCGCGATCGCAGAGCGCCGGACGCAGGTCGCCCGGTTCAACGGCGTCGCGGAATCGGCGGTCCCCGCCGATGCCGTCACCGCGTCGTCGTCCGGCCTGGACCCGCACATCAGCCCCGAGTACGCCGCGATTCAGGTCGAGCGCATCGCGGATGCCCGTAGGCTTTCCGTCGCGGAGGTGCGCGACCTGCTCGAGGCCCACACCACCGGCCCCGAGTTCGGCTACCTGGGGTCGCCGACGGTCAACGTGCTGGAGATGAACGTCGCACTGGATTCTGCGAGGGGATGATCATGTCACGACGGGGGCGGCTCAGAGTGCTGCTCGGCGCCGCCCCCGGCGTCGGCAAGACATTCGCCATGCTGGAGGAAGGGCGGCGGCTGCAGGCCGAGGGCGCCGATGTGGTCATCGCGATCGTCGAGACGCACGGCCGACGGGCGACGGCCGCCCTGGCCGAGAACCTGCCGGTGGTTCCGCGTGCACGTGTATCGCGTCGCGGCGTCGCTCTCGAGGAGATGGACCTTCCCGCGGTGCTCGCCCGCCGCCCCGGGGTGGCGCTGGTCGACGAGCTGGCGCACACGAACGTGGCGGGATCGGCGAACGAGAAGCGCTGGCAGGATGTGCAGGAGCTTCTCGCCTCGGGTGTAGACGTGATCTCGACGGTCAACATCCAGCACGTGGAGTCTCTGCACGACGTCGTCGAGCAGATCACCGGAGCACCGCAGCGCGAGACGGTGCCGGACAGCTTCCTGCGCGGCGCGGATCAGATCGAGCTGGTCGACCTGGCGCCGCAGTCGCTGCGGGATCGACTCAGCACCGGTCTGGTCTATCCGGCCGAGCGCATCGACGCGGCGCTGTCGAACTACTTCCGACTCGGCAACCTGACCGCGCTGCGGGAGCTGGCTCTCATCTGGCTCGCAGACGAGGTCGACCAGGCGCTGAACGGGTACCGGAGAGCGCACGGCATCGACTCGACGTGGGAAGCACGGGAGCGGGTCGTGGTGGCGCTCACCGGCGGGCCGGAGGGCGAGACGCTCCTGCGCCGGGGCGCGCGTATCGCGGCCCGATCGGCGGGCGGCGAACTGGTCGCGGTGCACGTCTCCAGCCAGGACGGCCTGAAGAGCGCCGATCCCGGTGCGCTGGCGCGGCAGCAGACGCTGGTCGAGAAGCTCAACGGCACCTACCACCAGGTGGTCGGCGAAGACATCCCCACCGCGCTCGTCGAGTTCGCGCGCTCCGTGAACGCCACGCAGCTCGTGCTCGGCGCGAGCCGCAGGGGCCGATTCGCCGCCGCCGTGACGGGACCGGGCATCGGGGCGACCGTGGTACGCGAGTCGGGCGACATCGACGTGCACATGGTCAACCACGCCGCCGCCGGACGCAGGATGACGCTTCCGCCCCTCACCGGCGCGCTCAGCCTGCGAAGGCGGATCCTCGGCCTCGCGCTGGCACTGATCGCCGGGCCCCTCCTCACCGGCGCGCTGTTCCTCGTCCGCAGCGACGACTCCATCACCACTGACGTGCTCAGCTTCCAGCTGCTCGTGGTGATCGTCGCGCTGGTCGGCGGGTTCTGGCCGGCGCTGTTCGCCGCCGTGCTCTCGGGGATCACGCTCGACTTCCTGTTCATCGAGCCGCTCTTCACCGTGCACATCCACGAGCCGCATCATCTGCTGGCGCTCGTGCTGTACGTCGTCATCGCCAGCCTCGTCAGCTTCATCGTCGACCGTGCCGCCCGCTACACCCGCGCGGCACGACGCTCGGCAGCCGAAGCCGAGCTGATCCAGACCATCGCCGGCAGCGTGCTGCGCGGTGAGAGCGCCATCCAGGCGCTCGTCGACCGCACCCGCGAGGCATTCCATCTCGCGGGCGTCCGCCTGCTCGCCGGCGATGAGGTGCTCGCGCGCTCGGGCGAGCCTCTGGCCGACAACCGGCACACCGCCATCACCATCGCCGACGACGTGACACTCGAGCTGCACGGCGCGGATCTGGCCGCCTCCGAGCGCCGACTGCTCGCCGTGGTGACGGCCCAGCTGCAGGCAGCCCTCGAGCACGAGCATCTCGAGCGCGCCGCGAAGGAGATGGAGCCCATCGCCGCCTCCGATCGCGTCCGCGGCGCCCTGCTCTCGGCGCTCAGCCACGACCTGCGGCGCCCTCTCGCCGCCGCTGCCGCCGCTGTCGGCGGGCTGAAGACGGCCGGCGCCGAGATGGCGCCCGACGACAGGGATGAGCTGCTCGACACGGCCGACGAGAGCCTGACCGCACTGTCAGCATTGGTCACCGACCTGCTCGACGTCAGTCGGCTGCAGGCGGGATCGCTCGCCATCGCCGACATCCCGACCGATCCCGCCGGCGCGATCGCCGCAGCGCTCGACGAGCTGGACCTCGGCCCGGGGGATGTCTCGCTCGCCGTGAATCACGACGATGTCCTCGCGCGCGCCGATCCTGTGCTGCTGCAGCGGGTGATCGTGAATCTGCTCACCAACGCGCTGCGCTACAGTCCGGCCGGGATGCCTGTGCATGTCAGCACGAGCACGTTCGCCGGCATGCTCGAGATCCGGATCGTCGACCACGGACCCGGCATCCCGCCCGAGAAACGGGACGACATGTTCCTGCCGTTCCAGCGGCTGGGCGACACCGACAACACCACCGGCCTGGGGCTGGGCCTCGCTCTCTCGCGAGGTTTCGTCGAGGCGATGCACGGTACTCTCACTCCCGAGGTCACCCCCGGGGGCGGTCTCACGATGGTGATCTCGCTCTCCGCCGCCGCCGTGGAGGAGCCCGCCGAACAGGAGACGCCGTGAAGATCCTCATCGCCGACGACGATCCGCAGATCGTGCGGGCGCTGCGCATCACCCTGAGGGCGAAGGGGTACCAGATCGTCACCGCTGCGGACGGATCGCAGGCGATCGCCGCGGCGATCGATCACCGCCCCGACCTCTTCCTGCTCGACCTGGGGATGCCTCAGCTCGACGGTCTGGAGGTGATAAGCGCCATTCGGGGGTGGTCCCACGCCCCGATCCTCGTCGTCTCCGGTCGCGCCGGAGCGGGTGACAAGGTGGAGGCCCTCGATGCCGGCGCCGACGACTACCTGACGAAGCCGTTCGCCGTGGAGGAACTGCTCGCGCGCATCCGCGCGCTCACCCGCCGCTCTGCGCAGGACGACTCGCTGCCGATCGTGCGCTTCGGAGACGTGAGGGTCGACCTCGCCGCTCGCAGCATCACCCGTGCCACCGCCGGCAGCGTGCGACAGGTGCGTCTCACACCCACCGAGTGGCGGGTGCTCGAGATCCTCGTGCGCAACCCCGGCAGACTCGTCACCCGCCAGACGATGCTGACGACGATCTGGGGATCCGAGCATGTCGAGGACACCGGTTACCTGCGGCTGTACCTCTCACAGCTGCGCCGGAAGCTGGAGGCCGATCCGGCACGGCCGGTGCACCTCATCACCGAGCCGGGAATGGGGTACCGGCTGGAGGGCGTGTCCGCGGCGAGCGCGACCGCGCGTGAGGATCACCCTGGGCACGGCTGATACGGACGGCAAGCCCTCGAAGTAGCCATCTGACATGTGCTATGTTACAGGCGTACACGGGCCGCCCGTGACGTTCGCCCGTCGAAGATGCGGGCGCATCCGACCCGAGAATCAAGGACGACTCTATGGCTCGCAAGAAGCTCTCCCCTCTGACTCCGCTGGTCGCCGCATCAGCCTTCGCGCTCGTACTCAGCGGCTGCTCGTCCGCCGGCGACGGGGGCGGCGGCGATGCCGGTGATCCCCAGACCGGCGGCACCCTCAAGGTGCTCTCGAACGGCGACACCGATCACATCGACCCCCAGCTGATCGCATACGTCCCCTCGAACAGCATCATCCGCGCCATCTCCCGCTCGCTGCTCAGCTACGAGGCGTCCACCGACGCCGAGAAGCGCTCGGAGCTGGTCGGGGATCTCGCCACCGAGGTGCCCGAGCCGGCCGACGACGGGCTGACCTACACGATCACGCTGCGCGACGGCGCGACCTGGGACGCGCCCGACGGCGCGCGTCCGATCGTCTCCGGCGATGTCGAGCGCGGCATCAAGCGCATCTGCAACCCGCACATCGGCGCAGCACTGGGCGGCTACTTCATCACCCTCATCGACGGGATGGCGGAGTTCTGCGACGGCTTCGGTGCGGTCGCCCCCGAGAGCGGGCCCATGAAGGAGTATGTCGAGGCGAACGACATCACCGGCATCGAGACCCCCGACGACAAGACGGTCGTGTTCCACCTCACCGAGCCGGCATCCGACTTCACCTCCATGCTGAGCCTGCCGACCGCCAACCCGGCCCCGATCGAGGTGCTGGACTACATCCCCGACTCCCCCGAGTACCGCAACAACTTCATCGCGTCCGGGCCGTACACGATCGACGAGCACAAGCCCGACGTGAAGCTCACCCTCACGCGCAACACGTCGTGGGATGCGAAGAGCGACCCGCTGCGCAAGGCGTACGTCGACAGCATCGAGATGACCATGGGCGTGGAGGTGGATGCCGCGATGCAGCAGGTGCAGGCCGGTTCCGCCGACATGCTGTTCGACATCCAGCCGGGACCCGCGAACATCCAGCAGCTGACCGCGACGAATGACGAGAAGTTCTCGACCCTCGAGAACGGCGGCGTCGACCAGTTCATGTGGATCAACACCAAGACCGACAACAACGGCGGCGCGCTGCAGAAACCCGAGGTGCGCCAGGCACTGCAGTACGCGATCGACAAGAGCGCCGTCGTGCAGGTCATGGGCGGCACCGAGATCGCCACAGTCACGAACGGCATCTTCGGACCCGGCATCAACGGGTACGAGGAGTACTCCCCGTACGGCGACAAGAGCGGCAAGGCCGACCCCGAGAAGGCGAAGGAGCTGCTCGCGCAGGCCGGCGTGCAGAACCTCACCCTGAAGTTCCCCTACCGCAACCTCGGCTCGCAGCCCGACATCGCCCAGACCGTGCAGGCGAGCCTTGAGAAGGCGGGCATCACCGTCGAGCTCTTTCCCGTCCCGCCCACCGACTACTACGCCAACTTCATGACCAACCGCGAGAACGCGTCCGGCGGCGAATGGGACATCGCCCTGGTCGGCTGGTCGCCGGACTGGGTCGGCGGTGCCGCGCGCAGCGTCTACCAGCCGCAGTTCACCTTCGACGGCACGCCGCAGGCGTACAACTACGTCGACTACAACAACGACGAGGCGAACGCCCTGGCCGATCAGGCCCTGGCCGCCAGCACTCCCGAAGAGGCCGGCGCCCTGTGGCACCAGGTCGACGAGACGGTCATGAAGGACTCGCCCATCGTCAGCATCGCGGCGAAGAAGAAGGCGAACTACCACTCCGCGCGGGTGCAGAACTTCGCGATCTACGCGCTCGCGCAGAACGGCGACTGGGCCAACGTCTGGCTGACGAAGTAGTCGCTGCTGGTCCTGCTGCTGCGGCGCGATCCGCTCGCGCCGCAGCAGCTCGCACTCGGAAGAGAAGAGAACGCATGCCCATTCTCGAGGTGTCCCGCCTGCGGGTCGACATCCCCACCGAGGGCGGCGACGTGCACGCCGTCAAGGACGTCTCGTTCGATGTCGCCGAGGGCGAGTTCTTCGGCATCGTCGGCGAATCCGGCTCGGGCAAGTCGGTGCTCGTGCAGTCGGTGATGGGTCTCATCCCCCAGGCGCGCACCTCCGGCGCGGTGCGCTTCCAAGGCGAGGATCTGCTCACGCTCGGACCCGAGCGGCTGCGCCGCAAGCGCGGGCGCGAGATCAGCATGATCTTCCAGGACCCGCTCTCGAGCCTGCACCCCCAGTACACCGTCGGATGGCAGATCGTCGAGCAGATCCGCGCGCACGAGAACGTCTCGCGCCAGGCGGCGAAGGCGCGCGCGATCCAGCTGCTCGACAAGGTGCACATCAGCGATGCGGCCTCGCGGTTCGACGCCTACCCGCACCAGTTCTCGGGTGGCATGCGCCAGCGCGTGATGATCGCGATGAGCCTCTCGCTCGACCCGGCGCTGATCATCGCGGATGAGCCGACCACCGCGCTCGACTCCACCGTGCAGGCGCAGATCCTGCAGCTGCTGGGCGAGATGAAGCAGGACTTCGGGGCCACCGTGCTGATGATCAGCCACGACCTCAGCGTGATGGCCAGTGTCGCCGACCGTGTGATGGTGATGTACCGCGGCGAGCAGGTCGAGGTCGGCACGAGCGACGAGGTGCTGCGCCACCCGCGCGAGCCGTACACGCGTGCGCTGATCGCATCGTCGTCCTTCACGCAGAGCGAGCGCCGCGCCCCACTCGGTCAGCTCGCCGACGCCGCCCCGGGTGATCCCGCCCCCGCCGCGGGTGGCCAGACCACGGCTGCACCGATCGCCGAGGTGACGGATGTCAGCGTCTCGTTCTCCGCGCGGCGCGGCGTCGAGCGCAAGGTGCTCGACGGGATCAGCCTCGAGGTGCGCCGCGGCGAGACGCTGGGCCTGGTGGGCGAGAGCGGATGCGGCAAGACCACGCTCGCGCGCACGATCGCCGGCCTCGTGCCGCCGTCGGAGGGCACGGTGCGCTTCGACGGCACCGACCTGCGCAGCATCAGCGGCGCGGAGTGGCGGCGGATGCGTCAGCGCGTGCAGGTGGTCTTCCAGGACCCGTTCTCATCGCTGAACCCCAAACGCCGCGTCGGGTCGATCATCGGCGACCCGCTTCGCATCCATGGCGTGGGCAGCCCGCGCGAGCGCGAGCGACGCGTGCTCGAGCTGCTCGACCAGGTCGGACTCGACGCCGACCACTACAACCGCTTCCCGGCGCAGTTCTCGGGTGGGCAGCGTCAGCGCATCGGCATCGCCCGGGCCATCGCGCTCAACCCCGACCTCATCATCCTCGACGAGCCCGTCTCAGCGCTCGACGTCACCGTGCAGGCCCAGGTGCTGCAGCTGCTGGACGAGCTGCAGCGCGAGCTGGGGCTCACCTATCTGTTCATCTCGCACGACCTCGCGGTCGTGCGGCACATGTGCGATCGCATCGCCGTGATGGAGAACGGCCGCATCGTCGAGCTCGACGATGCCGAGACCATCTACCGCAGCCCGCAGCAGCCCTTCACGAAGAAGCTGCTCGCCGCCGCATTCCTCGGCGCGCTCAGCGGTGCCGGCGACACCACCACCTCGGAGGCGCGCTCATGAGTCCGTTCTCGAAGGAGACCCTGACCCTGCTCATCCCGTCCAAGGGCGCCGCCGACGCGGCATCCGGGGTGAAGAGCTCGTGGCAGCTCACCCTGCGCCGCCTGCGCCGCGACCCGGCCAGCGTGGGCTCGGCCGTGGTCATCGTGCTCATCGTCGCCTTCGCGCTCGGCGCGCCCCTGATCGCCCAGTGGACCGGGCACGGCCCCACCGAGCAGTTCCGCGAGACCGGCCTGTCGCCCGCCGGCATGCCGGTGCCGCCGAACGGCGAGTTCCTGCTCGGCACCGACCAGCTCGGCCGCGACGTGCTGGTGCGCCTCGCCTACGGCGCGCAGGTGTCGCTGCTGGTCGGCGTCGTCGCGTCGCTGGCGGCATCCGCCATCGGCATCCTGATCGGCATGACCGCGGGCTTCTTCGGCGGCGTGGTCGACACGGTTCTCAGCCGCGTCATCGACCTCGTGATGAGCGTGCCGTTCCTGCTGGTCGCGATCGCCACGGTGTCGGTGCTCGGGCCCAGCCTGCAGCTGTCGATCTCGGTGATCGTGTTCTTCAGCTGGGCGGGTCTGGCCCGCGTCATCCGGGGGCAGGTGCTCGCCCTGCGCGAGCGGGAGTTCATCGAGACGGCGCGCTCGCTCGGCCAGTCCCCCATCGCGACGATGTTCCGCGATGTGCTGCCGAACCTCGTCGTGCCGATCGTGGTCTACACGACCCTGATGATCCCCGCCGCGATCGTGTTCGAGGCCACCCTGTCGTTCCTGGGCCTGGGCACCGTGCCGCCCACCCCCAGCTGGGGCAACATGCTCGCCGACGCCTCGAACGGGTCGATGTACATCGTCGCGCCGTGGATGGTGCTCGTGCCCGGCCTCGCGCTGCTGGCGCTGACCCTCACGTTCAACCTGCTCGGCGACGGCCTGCGCGACGCGCTCGATCCGTCCTCTGCGAAGGGAGCGCGGGCATGATCCGCTTCCTGATGTCGCGCATCGGCTTCGGCCTGCTGGTGCTGTTCCTGCTCAGCGTCTTCATCTTCGTGCTGTTCTACGTCACGCCCTCCGACCCGGCGCGCATCATCGCCGGCGACAAGGCGACCGAGGCTCTCATGGCGCAGATCCGGGCGAACCTCGGCCTCGACAAGCCGATCTGGGAGCAGTACCTGATCTTCATCGGCAATCTGCTGCAGGGCGACCTCGGATTCTCGTACCGCTCGAGCCTGCCCGTCGCCGATCTCGTGCTGGCCCGGATCCCGGCCACTATGTCGCTGGTCTTCGGCGCGGTCGTGGTGTGGCTCGCGATCGGCATCCCGATCGGCATCGCCTCGGCCAAGCGTCCGGGCAGCGTCCGCGACCGCCTCGGTCAGGGCTTCGCGCTCGTCGGCATCAGCTTCCCCACCTTCGTGCTGGGCATGCTCGCGCTGTACCTGCTCTACTACCTGCCCACCCGCTTCGGGGTGAACCTGTTCCCGCCGTCGGGGTATGTGCCCTTCGCGACCGACCCCCTGCAGTGGGCGTGGCATCTCGCGCTGCCGTGGCTGACCCTGGCCATGGTCACCGCGGCGGTGTACGCACGGCTCACCCGTGGGCAGATGCTCGACGTGCTCGGCGAGGACTACGTGCGCACCGCTCGGGCGAAGGGCCTCACCGAGCGGCGAGTCATCTACGTGCACGCCTTCCGCAGCGCCATGCCCCCGCTGGTCACCCAGCTCGGCATCGACATCGGGCTGCTGCTGGGCGGTGTGATCGTGATCGAGCAGGTCTTCGGCCTGCAGGGCGTCGGTGCCCTCGCGGTGACCAGCGTCGCCATGCAGGATCGCCCAGTCGTGATCGCCATCGTGCTGCTCGGCGGGCTGTTCGTCGTGCTCTCGAACCTCATCGTCGATCTCTTCTATGCGCTGCTCGACTCCCGGGTGCGCACCCGGGCGCAGTGAGCGCGGCCCCGGTGATCGGCAGGCGCGGAGCCGCCGGGCCCGGCGGCTCCGGGCGGACTGGATCGGTGCCCGCGAACGGCGGGCATCCCATCGGAAGGAAAGGTGACCTGCGTGACCTCTGACAGCACCTACTTCGTCGGCAAGGACATCGTCGCCCGCGACGTGTGGACCACCGTGCCCCTGGACTGGAACGACCCCGACGGCGAGACCATCGAGATCTTCGCCCGCGAGTTCGTCGCCGCCGAGCGCCGGCCCGACGACCTGCCCCTGCTGCTGCACCTGCAGGGCGGCCCCGGCGGCAAGGGCGTGCGGCCGCTGGGCCGCGGTGACTGGGTCGCCGCGGCGCTGTCGCGCTTCCGGCTCATCGTTCCCGACCAGCGCGGCACCGGACGGTCCACTCCGCTCTCGGGATCGCAGTTCGCCGAGATGCCGGCCGAAGAGGCCGCGCGGCGGCTGTCGCTGCACCGGGCCGATTCGATCGTGCGCGACTTCGAGGCGCTGCGCGCCGCGCACTACAGCGGACGCCGCTGGTGGACGATCGGACAGAGCTACGGCGGATTCCTCACCCTGCACTACCTCACCGCCTTCCCGGAGGCGGTCGTCGCATCGGCCGTGGCGGGTGGGCTGCCGTCGCTCGATCCCGACCCGGCGGAGGTCTACCGGCGCACGTTCCCGCGGGTGGTGGCGAAGAACCGGCAGTTCCTCGAGCGTGCACCGCACCTCGGCGACCGCATCGCGCGGGTCGCCGACATCCTGCAGGCGCAGGACGTCCGTCTCGCCGACGGCGACCGGCTCACCGTGCGCCGCCTGCAGACGCTGGGCTTCGACTTCGGCATGGGTCCGGGGTTCGATCGGGTGCACTGGCTGTTCGACGAGGCGTTCGCCGACCGCGCCGAGACCCGCCTGAGCGACACCTTCCTCGGGTCGGTCGGCGCGGCCACCGCGTTCGCCGCCAACCCGCTGTTCATCGCGCTGCAGGAGAGCATCTACGGCGCAGGGCCGACGGCGTGGGCGGCGCAGCGCGAGCGGGAGCGGCATCCGGAGTTCGACGAGGCTGCGCGACCGGTGCTGTTCACCGGCGAGATGGTGTTCCCCTGGATGTTCGAGGAGGTCCGTGCGCTGCGCGGCTTCCGCGCCGGGGTCGAGCTGCTCGCCGCACGGGAATGGCCGATCGAGCTGTACGACACCGCGCGGCTCGGCACGAACGAGGTGCCGGTCGAGGCGGTGGTGTACTTCGACGACATGTACGTCGACGCCCGACTCTCGCTCGACACGGCGTCCCGCGTGGCCGGGCTGCACGCGTGGGTCACCAACGAGCACGAGCACGACGGCATCGTCAAGGACGGCGTCGCCGAACGGCTGTTCACCGCACTCGAATGGCGCCTGGGCGGCGGCCGCGGCAGCGACCGTCCCTGACCCGCCGTGCGGCACCCCGCACCCCTGACCCGCCCGAAGACCGTCTGGAGATCAGCATGAGCAGTGACCACCACCAGCCGACCGGCTACGGCGCCGAGGTGCACGTCGTCGACTGGGAGAGCGGCATCCCGAATGCCCGCTCCGGTTCGCAGGATCCGCGGATGCCGTCGCTCGCGACCGCCGCGGGATTCACCGACTGGATGACGACCGGCTGGGGCGACGCCGACCGGACGCCACGGGTGGAGCCCGGCGCCGCGGAGGCCGCCGCCCGACACCGGGAGCGCCTCTCGGCAGCGCTGCC
>NZ_DAMDLU010000029.1:0-23232 GCF_032084865.1 Microbacterium sp. | reverse complement strand
CATCGAAGGGGGAGATCCGCCCGACCGGATCCACCGCTGACGCTTCAGCGATGACGAGGCCCGCACCGCCCAGGGCGAACCGGCCGAGATGAGCGACGTGGAAGTCGTCGGGGAAGCCGTCCACGGATGAGTACGTGCACATCGGCGAGACTCCGACCCGACTGGGGAGGGCGACCTCGCGCACGACGAGGGGGCTGAACAGACTCATGCAAGCTCCTTGGAATCCGGAAGGCGGAGGAAGGCGGCGATGGCGACGGTCGCGACGCCGCACAGCGCGGCCGTGCCGAAGGACAGCAGCAGGGCGGGATGCGAGAGGTAGGCGTCGTCGACAGGGGAGGGCATCGCGGCGATCAGCAGAGCGAACAGCGCCGCGGCGACGGCCCCCGAGAGGGTGCGCACGACGGAGTTCACCCCGTTCGCGGCGGCGACCTGCTCGGCTGGAACCGAGGCGGTGATGAGCGAGGGCATCGCGGCGAAGGCGAACGCCACACCGACGCCGACCAGCCCGGAGCCGATCACGACCGTGGCCGGCTCGGAGTGCAGCACGAGCCGGAAGCCGAACGCACCGGCCAGGATCGTGGCGCCGAGCATGAGGGAGGCGCGGGCACCGAAGCGCAGGATCACCCGGGCGGCGACCGGTGACAGTGCAACCATGACGAGCGCCGACGGCAGCAGGTACAGGCCGACGGTCGAGCCGTCGGCGCCCAGCCCATAGGCGATCGAGGTCGGGGCCAGCGCCTCCTGTGTCGTGAGGAGGTGGTTCGCGTACATGCCGAAGGTCGCCACGAACGACGCGAGATTGATGGTGAGGATGCGCGAGGACATCGCTATGCGCACATCGACCATGGGGTGAGCGTGGTGGCGCTCCCACAGCAGCCACACCGGAATCGTGGTCGCAGCGACGGCAGTCATGCTCAGAGTCATCGGGCTGCCCCATCCCCACTGCGTGCCGCGGGAGATCGCGAGCAGCAGGGTGGTGAGACCGATCGTGAGCAGCACCGCTCCGAGAACGTCGAACCGACCGGTCGGCGCCGTCGGCGTCTCGGCTACCCGCACGACGATCAGCACGAGGAAAATCGCGCCGATCGCCCCTGACACCCAGAAGATCATGGCGAGACCGCCCCATGCGACGAGCGGGCCCGCCACCGCGAGACCGAGCGCAGATCCGATGCCGAGTGTGCCGCTCATCAGGGCGATGCCGAACGTCGCTGAGCGTCGCGAGACGGATGAGCTCATCAGCGCGATGCCGATGGGCACGACGGCCGTGCCGAAGCCCTGCAGCGCCCGCCCGATCATCACGCCGACGAAGCCGCCGCTCAGCGCCGCGATCACCGAGCCCATGACGAGCAGGCCCATGGCGGCCAGCAGCATCCGTCGTCGGCCGTGCATATCGGCCAGCCGGGTGATGATCGGCGTACCGACCACCCCGATCAGCAGCGTGATGGTCAGCAGCCAGGAAGCATCGGCCGCCGTGGTTCCCAGCAGCTCGGGGATGAGCGGCAGGACCGGGACGACGAGCGTGAACTGCAGCGAGCTGAGCATGCCGCAGCCGGCCAGCAGCGCGACCGCGCGCTCGTCGCGCTCCTCACCCGAGGTGACTCCCCGCACGCCCGCGACTCAGCTGCGCGTGATGGTGCGTCGACTGAGCTTCCAGCCGCCGGCATCGCGCACGTAGGTGTCGTCGTAGGTGCCGAGTGCCACGATCGTGGGATTCGCATCCGTCCCCGTGTAGTAGCGGAAGTACGCCTGCGACTCGGCTCTGTCGCCGTAGACGTCCACCACGATGCTGGAGACATCGTGGCGCGTGTGCGAGCCCGGTCCCTGGATGCCGTCTGCGCGTCGCGTCCGGACACCGGCGAGGATCGCGGCGCTGCCCTCGGTCCGACCGCCCGACATCGGCAGTCCGCCGGCGTCGGCGAGTTCCCACACCGCATCCTCGGCGAAGCACGCGATGTACTCCTCGGGTGTGCCGGAGTCGGCGAGGTGGGCGATGCGGGCGATCAGCATCGCGATCTCGACGCGGTCTTCGGCGCTCACTGAGTCACCGTCCATCCGCCGTCGACGGGGAGGAAGACGCCGTTGATGTAGCTCGCCGCAGGGGACAGGAGGAAGAGGGTGGCCCAGGCGATGTCGTCAGCGGACGCCATGCGCTTGAGCGGGATGCGGCTCAGCACGCGCTGTCCGGTCTCGCTCGCCGCGAAGCCCGCGAGGCGAGGGGTGTCCGTCATCCCGGGTGCGACGCCGTTGGAGCGGAACTCTGCGGAGCGGTACGCGACCAGATGGCGCACGTAGCCCATGATCGCCGCCTTGGATGCGGAGTACCAGGCGTTGTCGGTGCCGATCAGGTTGCCCGCGACCGATGTCGTGGCGACCATTGCGGCTCCATCGCCGGGACCGGCGGCTGCCCAGGCGTCCGTCATCCGCCGAACGCTTCCGACGCAGATCTCCAGCGCCCTGTCGAAGGGGATGTCGGCACTCGACGCGGGGCCGGCGTTGTTGTGCAGATAGCGGATCGTGCCGAGCGTCGAGCTCGCATCGGCGAAGCCCGCCTTCACCGCGTCGTCGTCCGACACGTCGCCCACCCAGGTGTGCACGGCCGGCGCGACGGTGCGCACCCGCTCTGCCGTATCCTCGAGACCGGTGGGATCGATGTCCCACAGGCTGACCGCGAGACCGGACTCGGCCGCGCGCTGGGCGGTCTGGCGCCCGATTCCGCTGCCGGCACCGGTGATCAGCACCGCGTCCCCTGACGTGAATCCGAAGTCGATACTGCTCATCCTGCGCTCCCTTGCCCAAGCGTTTGCTTGCTTGGACTCTAGTCTGCTCGAGAGTCCTCGGCAACCTTCCGCCGTCAGCGGCCGGCCATCGCGAACCCGCCGTAATCCGCCGCGGCGACCTGCTCACAACGATCGATGTACCTCTTGAATCCGCCGATGTAGGGCAGGAAGCCGCGGGTCTTGCCCTCGATGTTGGAACCCGTGTACCACGACGGGGCTGAGGCGAACAGTGTCCGGTCGGCGAGCTCGAGACCGTGGGCGGTCCATTCCGCCGCCGCGTCGGCTCGGGCCTCGAACGACGTGAAGCCGTTTCGGCGGCAGTGATCGATCAGGCGCAGCGCGTAGTCACCCTGCTGCTCCGAGGTCAACGCCATGTTGGACAGCACGCTCGGGGTTCCCGGACCGTTCAGCACGAGCAGGTTCGGATAGCCGGGGAGGGCGACGCCGAGGTAGGTCGACGGGAACCCTCGCCACTCGTCGCGCAGCAGCCTGCCCCCGCGGCCGAGGATGTCGATGGACGTCAGAGCACCGGTCATCGCGTCGAATCCGGTCGCATAGACGATGACGTCGTGCTCGCGCAGTCGCTCCGACGTGCGGATGCCGCTGACCGTGATCTCCGTCATCGGCTCGCGTCTGAGGTCGACGAGCGTCACGTGCTCGCGGTTGTAGGTCTCGTAGTAGCCACTGTCCGTGCAGATCCGCTTGGTGCCGACGGCGTGATC
Source organism: Microbacterium sp. (assembly GCF_032084865.1). Taxonomy (GTDB): domain Bacteria; phylum Actinomycetota; class Actinomycetes; order Actinomycetales; family Microbacteriaceae; genus Microbacterium. The sequence continues at coordinate 19,733 of NZ_DAMDLU010000029.1, read as the reverse complement.
CTTCGGTGTGAGCGCGGCCCGCACCTCGGGGTCCGCCACCATCGCTCCGAGCTTCTGCTCGAAGAACGCGCGGGCTGCGTCGTTGATGACAGGGTCGACGGTGAGGCCCTGGAAGGCCTTGGCGAAGAGCACTCCGCCGCGGGTCCAGCTCTCCTCGAACACCGCCGCACGCTCCTGTTCGTCGGCTTCGTCGAAGGGGGTGGGGTGGCTCGTCCACGGCGAGCCGGCGGTGCTGTTCCAGGACTGCCGGCGACGCTGCGCGAGGTTCTGCTGCTGCTGCTCCCACTCGTCGTCGTCGATCGGGCGATTGAACGCCGGCACGCTGTAGTTCGCGCTGCGCTGGTACACCACGAGTTCCGCGGCGGCATCCGCGATCAGCGGGATGGCCTGCACTCCGGACGATCCCGTGCCGATCACCGCCACTCGCTTGCCGGTCAGATCGACGGGCTCCTCCGGCCACGCCGAGGTCTGCAGCACTTCGCCCTCGAAGGTGTCGCGTCCGGGGATCTCAGGCAGCTGCGGCTTCGACAGTCCTCCGGATGCCATGACGAGCCAGCGCGCCGACGTCGACAACCCCGATTCGGTGCGCACGTTCCACAGCTGAGCGCTCTCGTCCCATACGGCGGATGCCACGCGCTCGCCGAACCGATAGTGCGGGCGCACCTCGAATCGGTCGGCGACGTGGTTCAGATAGCGCAGGATCTCGGGCTGCGTCGCATAGCGCTCGCTCCATCGCCACTCGCGCTGGAGGTCGTCGTCGAAGGAGTAGGAGTAGTCGATGCTCTCGACGTCGCATCGCGCGCCGGGGTAGCGATTCCAGTACCAGGTTCCGCCCACGTCCGCGCCTGCCTCCAGGCCGAGGACGTTCAGGCCCACTCGCACGGCGTGGATGGTCGTGTACATTCCGGCGAAGCCGGCGCCGACGATGATGACGTCGTGTTCTGGGGTGGTCATCGGGTCTCCTTCATGAGGGCGGGGAACATCGTGCGCATGTCGGCCCACAGCATGTCTGCCGCGCTGCCGGCGGGTGCGTAGCCGGGAATCGTGAGGAATCCGTGGAACTGATCGGGGTGGTGTCGCAGGAGGACGTCGACTCCGGCGCTGCGAAGAAGGCGGGCATAGTCCGCGCCCTCGTCGCACAGCGGATCGAGTCCGGCGGTGACGATGATGGTGGGGGGAAGGCCTGCGAGGCTGCGCGCCGAGAGCGGAGTGACGTCCTCCGCGGAGGCTGATCCGTCGCCGAGGTAGCAGTGCCAGTAGAACGAGAGCAGCCGGCCGGTGACGAAGCAGCCCTCAGCTCGAGTGCGATGGCTCTGGGTCGACATGCTCGGATCCAGGAACGGGTAGAGCAGCACCTGGCCGATGATCGGCGCGTGCTCGCGGTCGCGCAGCACGAGCGCGGCGCCGGCGACGAGATTCGCGCCTGCGCTGTCTCCGGCGAGCAGCACGCCGTGGCGCGCCAGGCCGTTCTCGAGCGCCCAATCGACGACGGTGAGGACATCGTCTCGCGCGGCCGGTGGCATCGCCTCCGTCGCGACGCGGTACTCGACCGATATCACGACGGTGTCCGTGCTCTTGGACCACAGTCGGCAGAAGCCGTCGTGGCTCGCGATCGAGCCGTGCAGGAAGCCGCCGCCGTGGGCGAACACCGTCACCGGCGCATCAGGACGAGGCGAATGCGGGTGGTACACCCGCGCGGTGATCGAGTGGTCGCCCGCCGCCACGCTGACATCCTCCGTCCGGTCGACGTCGTCGATGTTCGCGGCCGGCCGCACCCGGGCGTCGGCAGCCCGGCGAGCCTCTTCGGGCGTCATCGAGGCGAGATCGGGAAAGGTCTCGTTCAGCAGCGAGAGCATGCGCGCAGTCTCGTTCATCGGTCTCCTTCGATCCGCATATGACTAACTGGCATACAATGATTAGGAATATGCCAGACTGAGCCGATGAGGTCAAGCATCGAATCCTCGACCGAGGTCGTCCTGCCCGAGCTCCCGGCGACCAGCTGGGCCGTGCTCGGCATCCTCTCCTTCGGTGCGGAGCTGTCGGGGTACGACATCAAGCGCTGGGCCGATCAGAGCCTCGCGTTCTTCTACTGGGCGCCTTCTCAGAGTCAGATCTACACCGAGCTGCGCCGACTCGAACGACTGGGGCTGGCGCGGTCACGGGTCGAGCAGACCCATGCGGCGAAGAGCCGTCGCCTGTACGCGATCACCGATATCGGACGTCGCAGCATGCGTCAGTGGGTCGACGAGGTTCCCGCGGAGCCGGTGATGCTGAAGCACTCGCACATGCTGCGCGTGTGGGCCGCGCACAACGGCGACCCGGTGCGACTCCGGCGTGCGTTGGAGGGGTACCGGGATGAGGCTCTGCGTGCTGCCGACGCAGCCATCGCGCACGCGCTCGGATCGCGGCGGGAGGAAGGCTGGCGGTTCTCCGGGGTCGCGCTCGAATGGTCGGAGCGCTTCTACCGCGATGAGGCGGCGCGGATCGAGTGGCTCATCGAGCGATTGGATGGCATGGGATGAGCATCCGCGAACTCAGACCCCGAACCCGCCGTCGACATCGAGCTTCTGTCCGGTGATGAACCCGGCGTCAGTCGAGGCGAGGAACGCGACCGCCGCGGCGATGTCAGCCGCCGAACCGAAGCGGCGCAGCGGGATGTTCCTCATCGCGGACTCGAGTGCCCTCTCGTCAAGATCTCCCGAGTCGATGAGGCGCGCGGCCATGCCGTCCCACAGCATGCCGGGACCGACGGAGTTCACGCGCACCCCATAGCGGCCCTCCTCGGCTGCGAGAGCGCGGGCGAGCGCTTCCACGCCACCCTTCGGGGCGGCTGACAGTCCATCGCGCACGGGGTAGCGACGGGTGGCCGCGCTCGTGACGACCGTCAACGACCCGGATGATTCGCGGAGTGCGGGAAGGAACGCCGTCGCTACGGTGAAGAATCCCACCAGATCCTGCTCGACCTGCTGGGCGAACTGTGTCACCGAGACCTTCGAGAGATGCACCATCGGTACGTGCGGTCCCGCAGCATGCACGACGGTGTGCACGGCGCCGTGGCGTGCGCGCAGGTCATCAGACAGAGCCCGCGCGGCCTCATCGTCGCGCACGTCGAGGTGGTGGGCCTCGGCATCGGGGCCCAGCTCCTCGAGGAGGGATTCGGGGCGTGACGATCGGTAGCTCACGGCGACCCTCATGCCGTCGCGGACCAACCTGCGTGCGATTGACGCACCGATCCCACCGCTTCCGCCGGTCACCATCGCGACGCCGGTCAGCTCGCGTGATCCCGTGTTCTGGGCGCTCTGGTCTGTGTCCATGCGAGGAAAGGTAGCAGTCGCTCACGTTGACTACCAAGCAATCGACCGGTTGGTATTGTTCGAAGAGCGCGGAGTGTGATTTACTGAGCAAGCGTTTGGTCGCTCTACTCAAAGACGAGAGGTACGGATATGCGATTCGGCAAACTCGCGGCAGCTGCCGCAGGCATCGTGGTTTCATCGGTAGTCCTGACCGGCTGCTCGGGAACCGCAGGCGGCGGCGACGTCGGCGGCGGGGAAGCGAGCGATGATCCCATCAAGGCAGTGATCCTCGGCGGTCTGGGAGCGGAGGGCATCCTCGGTGACAACGCGACGACCGCCGTCACGGCGGCGAAGGCTTCTGTCGACGCTGTCAACGACCTGGGCGGGATCTTGGACCGCGAGGTCGAGATCACCCACCTCGAAGACAATGCTGACCCCACGGTCGCCGTCACCAAGCTGCGTGAGTACATCGCCACGAAGGGCAAGCCCGACGTCGTGCTGAACTCCGGGCCGTCCACCATCACCGAAGCCATGCTGCCGATCCTCACTCAGAACAAGGTGCTGTCGTTCAACATCGGCCCCACGGCCACGTCGGCCGACCCGAAGGTCAACCCCTACAGCTTCGACCTCAGCGCCTCCGTGCCGGACTACCTCGGATCGTTCGTCGATGAGGTCGGGGCCCGAGGCTATGAGAAGGTCGCCGTGCTGCACGGCTCGAGTGCCTACGGAGAGCTCTTCGGGCAGCAGGCCGAGGCCATGCTGAAGGAGGAGGGCTTCGACATCACGGGCAACCAGGGCTTCGACAATGCCGCTCTCGACATGACTCCGCAGCTCTCTGCGCTGCAGGGCGGCGATCCCGACGTGCTCGTCCTGGACGCTTACGGCGCTCCGCTGGGCTATGTGCTGCAGAGCCTGGAGAAGCTCGGTTGGGACGTGCCTGTCATGGGCAACACCTCGGTCTCAGCCACCGGCCTCATCGCACGGCCGGCGCCGGACGGCGTGCTCGGCACCACCCAGGTGAAGAACCTCACGATGCAGGTGTACAGCAGCACGCAGTACAACCCCGATGACACTGCGGTGAACGAGGCCGTCGAGCGCATGGTGGCGGCCGGCGACATCCGCGCGTCGCTGATCACCGCATACAACTACGATTCGATGCTTCTGTTCAAGGCGGCGGCTGAGAAGGCCGGCGGCGTCGACGACGTCGATGCTCTGGTCAAGGCGATGGTCGACCCCGAGGTGCAGAAGACCGCGGGCACCGCGATCCTCAGCAACTACGCGTTCACCGCAGAGCTGCACAGCCCGCACGTCTCGCCGGACCAGTTCACGTTCATCCCTCCGGGCAAGCTCGTCAACGGCCAGTTCCAGCCCTGACGATGACAGCCTGACCGGCGTCGCCGACGGCTCGGATCTCCACCAGGATCCGAGCCGTCGGCACACCGAATCCAACGATGTGATGGAAGGAACCCGACCGCAATGACCATCATCTGGTCCGGTCTCGCCCTCGGCGCGATCTACGCGCTGGTGGCGATCGGCTACAACATCGTCTTCCTCTCTCAGAAGACGTTCAACTTCGCGCAGGCCGCGCTGATGATGCTCGGCGCCTTCATCGCGTACGTCGGCATCGCCGTCATGGGCCTGCCCTGGTGGCTGGTCGCGCTCGTCGCCGCGGTCGTCGTCGGGGCCATCGCCGCGCTCGAGGAGCGCATCGCGATCCGCCCTGTCAAGGACCCCCATAACCTGCTGGTCACGACCCTCGGCGCGTCGATCATCATGGAGGGCGTTGCCCAGGTGATCTGGGGCGGCGAGCCCAAGCGCGTTCCCTTCTTCATGGGCGACGAGGTGCTCGAGTTCATGGGCGGACGCGTCTACCCGGTCGAGCTGGCGCTCATCGTGCTCGTGATCCTGCTGGTGGTGCTGCTCACGCAGTACGCCAAGCGAAGTATGGGTGGCATCGCCCTGCTCGGCATGAGCGAAGACAGCGAAGCCGCCCAGCTGCGCGGTGTCAACGTGCGCCGGTTCGCGCTCATCGCCTTCGTCTTCACCGGCGTGCTCGCCGGCTTCCTCGGCGTGTTCATCGGCCCCAAGACCTATGCCGTCGCCACCCTCGGCGCCTCGCTCGCCCTCAAGGGCTTCGTGGTTCTCGCGATCGGCGGCTTCGGCTCGCTGTGGGGCGTGCTGGTCGGCGGACTCATCGTCGGTCTCGCCGAGGCGCTCGCGACCCGCTACATCGGCGCTGACTTCGCGGGTCTGACGGTCTTCGTGATCCTCATCCTCATTCTGATGATCAAGCCGACGGGGCTGTTCACTCGTCGCGTCGAACGGACGGTGTGACCATGGCGAACCTCTGGCTCCGGCTGCGCGCCGTCCCCGGGTGGATCTGGCCGCTGGCGATCGGCGTGCTGCTGCTCGCTCTGCCCTACCTCGGCCTCGACTACGCTGTCACCCGTCAGATCGAGCTGACGCTGATCCTGGCGCTCATCGTCGTCGGCCTGAACCTGTCTCTCGGGTTCGCCGGTGAGCTCGCGATGGGCCAGACGGCCATGTACGCCGCCGGAGCGTACGCCGCCGCGCTGTCGAACAAGGCCGGCGTCACCGACATCTGGCTGCAGATCCTGATCGGTGCGGCCGCGGCCCTGCTGATCGGCATCATCTCGGGCATCCCGGGTCTGCGATTGGGCAGTTGGTCGCTGGCGATGACGTCGTTCTTCCTGATCCTGCTGATCCCCGACGTGCTCTCGATCTTCAAGTCCGAAACTGGGGGCCGCAACGGCCTCGCGGGCATGATGCCGGCAACCTCGTTCGGACAGATGATCGACGGCCGCGGCTACTACCTGCTGATCGTCGGCGTCACGATCGTGGTGTTCGCCCTCATGCGCAACCTCATCGTGTCGGGGCACGGCACCGCGCTGCGCGTGCTCAAGCAGAGCCCCGTGCTCGCCGCGTCGGTGGGCATCTCGGTCTTCCGCGCCAAGCTCACCGCCTACGCGATCGGCGCGGTCCCTGCGGGCATCGCCGGTGCGCTTTTCGCCAACCTCGACCTGTTCATCTCGCCCGAGGCGTTCGCGTTCTCATTCGCGATGACGGTGCTCGCGGCATCGATCTTCGGCGGCTCGGCCAGCGTCTACGGCGCGCTCATCGGTGCCGCGGTGCTGCAGTTCGGGATGAACCAGTCGACGAACTTCAGCCAGTTCGGCCTGATCATCTCGGGCGGGTTCCTGCTTCTGGGTGGCGTCGCCTTCACAGGCGGCCTCGCGGGCCTGGTGCGTACGCTCACGCGTCGCGCCGACCGCGTCGCGAGGCAGAGGGTCGGCGTCGGTGTCGCCCCGGCCGCCGCGGCCGTGGTCGAGAAGCTCGACGGAGCGCTGCTGCGCACCGACGGCGTATCGAAGGCGTTCGGCGGCAACCAGGCGCTCTCTCAGGTGTCGATCGAAGCCAAGCCGGGTGCGGTCACCGCCATCATCGGTCCCAACGGGTCGGGAAAGACGACGCTGCTCAACATGATCTCGGGCTTCTACCGGACGGATGCCGGGACGATCTCGCTCGACGAGCACGAGGTCCAGGGCCTGCCTTCGTACAAGGTCGCCCGAGCGGGCGTCTCGCGCACTTTCCAGACGCCGAACGTGCCCGAGAAGCTCACAGTGCTCGAGGCGGTCGAGGCCGGCAGCTACGCTGCCGGCAGGGCAAGCGTCCTCGCCTCGATCCTGCGTCTGCCGTCGTACTGGAAGGCGCGTCGCGCCGACCGCCTGGCATCCGAGCGCGCGCTTGCGCTCGTCGGGCTCAGCGACCAGCGCGACGAGATGGCCGAGGCGCTGCCCCTCGGCAACCGTCGTCTGCTCGAGGTCGCACGCAGCCTGGTGAGCTCGCCCAAGGTGATTCTGCTCGACGAGGTCGCATCGGGTCTCGACGAGGACGAGCTGGAGGTTCTCGAGAAGCTCGTGGTGCGCCTGCGCGACGCGGGCATGACCGTGATCCTCGTGGAGCACAACTTCCAACTCGTGCTGCGCGTCGCCGACGACATCTACGTGCTCGCACAGGGCGCCGTGATGGCGCACGGGGCTCCGGAGCAGATCGAGAGCAACCCGCGCGTCATGGAGGAGTACCTCGGTGTGACGGCGGAGACCAACGTGGCGGGAGGCGCCGGCGATGAGTGATGTGCTGCTGGAGGTGACCGGTCTGCAGACCGGTTACGGCGACCTGACGGTCGTGCGCGACGTGTCACTCACGGTTCGCGCCGGAGAGATCACGGTGCTGCTCGGCCGCAACGGCGCGGGCAAGACCACGACCCTGCGGGCCATCACCGGCCTGAACAAGGTGTCGGGCGGCTCGGTGACGTACCTGGGCGAGCCGTTGACGGACGCCGCGCACAAGCGCGTCGCGAAGGGCATCTCGTACGTGCAGGAGGGCAAGAAGGTCTTCCGGGAGCTGACGGTCGAGCAGAACCTGCTGCTCGGCGGCTTCTCGAGGGGGCTCGGCAAGCGCGCGCTCGCGTCGTCTGTCGAGGAGATCTACCAGCTCTTCGCGATCCTCGGCTCGAAGCGGGCGCTGCCCGCGGCGAGCATGTCGGGCGGCCAGCAGCAGATGCTCGCGATCGGCCAGGCGCTCATGGCGAAGCCGAAGCTGCTGATCCTCGACGAGCCGAGCCAGGGGCTGGCGCCGGTCATCGTCAAGGAGGTGATGGAGCGGGTGCACGAGCTCAAGTCGACCGGCATCGGCATCCTGCTTGTCGAGCAGGCGGTGCAGGAGTCGGTCGCGATCGCCGACGAGGTCGCGGTGATCGAGATGGGGCGCACGACGCTCGCGGGCACCGCCGCCGAGGTCACCATGGACGACCTGCAGAAGGCGTACTTCGGCGCCTGACGCGCTGACGACGCACACGAAGAGGAGGGGAGGAGCCGCGGCTCCTCCCCTCCTCTTCGTGTGTCCGCGCGCGTTCCGGCGGTGTCTCCTAGGCGGGCAGCCCCGAGCCCTTCGGGTACCCGAGCACGGTGCTCTGCTCGCGGCTAAAGGCCGAGGTCACTCGGTGCGCGATCAGCCAGCGGCCGTCGACGCGCCGGTAGGCGACGTCGTAGAAGCCGTGCAGCGCGAGGCGCGGGGCGCCGGCGTCCTGGCCGTAGGACCCGTGGAACTCCAGGTGCACGCGCGCCTGCGCGGTGTCGCCGTCGAACGTGAGCTGCGGAAGGTGCAGGAAGTGGATGCCGTCGAACGGCGCCTGCGTGCAGAACGCGCGCAGCGCATCGGTGCCCTGCACGAACGTCACCGGGGGAGCATCGCCGACAGGACGCGACTGGTATGTGCCGTCCGGCGTGAACAGCGCGCTCCAGCCGTCGCCGTCGTGCTCGTCGAAGGTCCGCGCATACGCGGCTTCGAGCTCGATGATGTCGAGCCTGTCCTCGAGCGCCTGCAGGCGCTCCTCGACGGTGCGGGTCATGGCGTCGGCCTCTCCTCGTGTGCGGCTGCGGCTGCGCGGGCTCGCTCCATGCACTGCGCGAGCGGGTCGTCCGGTCCGCGTCGGCCCCGCGGGCCGGGGCCCTCGGGGTCGCGGAGGCGACCGGCATCCGCCCTGGTCCACTCACGCACCGCGGTGCGCTCGACGATCCGCCACCCCTCGGGGTCGCGGCGCAGATGGTCGAGGTAGCGGAAGCCGCTCGTGAAGTTCAGGCTCTCATCGTCGCGTGGGGTGCCCCAGTGCACGGCGGTGCCGTATGTCTCGGCGAACGCGTGGTCGCCGAACAGCTCGACCAGATGGTTGCCGATGATGTGCATCGTGCCGTCGAACACCGAGGTGCGCTCGCGCAGCCAGACGACGTACTCGTCGGCGGGACCCGAGAAGCCCGTGTGGTGGTCGACGCCGTCGTGGGCGTACACGGCGCGCACGGCCGCGAAGTCCGCGCGGTCGGTCGCGCGGCAGTAGCGCGACACGAGATCGTGGATCTGCTGGCGATCGGCCAGCTCGGCGGCGCTCGTCACGCCTGGTCCGGCATGTTGGTCCAGCCGCGGCCCGAGGCCTTGCCGTACCAGCCCGAGGCGGCGAGAGTGCCGCCGTCGACGGGGATCGTGTGGCCGGTGATGAACGCCGCGTCGTCGGAGGCGAGGAACGCGACGACGCCGGCGAAGTCCTCAGGGCGCCCGAAGCGGCCGAGCGGCAGCCACGAGCGCAGCAGTGCGGGGTCGCGGCCTGCGAGCATGAGCTCGGCGGTGGTCTGCGGGGTGTCGGCCAGGTCGGGCGCGATCGCGTTGACGCGGATGCCGGAGGGGCCGAGCTCGACGGCCATGCTCTTCGTGAAGGCCGAGACACCGGCGTTGTACGCGGAGTAGACGGCGTTGCCCGGGATGCCGCGGAACGCCTCGACGGTCGAGACGTTGATGATGCTGCCCGCGCCGTGCGCGAGCATGCCGGGCAGCAGTGCGTGCGTGACGGTGAGCACGTGCCACAGGTTGAGCTCGTGCAGGCGCTGCCATTGCTCGCGGGGGCTCTTCGCGAAGAACGACTTGGCAGGCCGGAAGTCGCCGACGTTGTTCACGAGCACGTTGGCATGGCCGTGCTCGTCGGCCACGAGCGTGGCGAGACGGTCGACCGTGTCGTCGTCGGTGATGTCGCCGATCAGGGTCGTGACCACGCCGCCGGCCGCGGTGATGTCGGCGGCCGTGGCCGCTGCGGCCTCGGCGTCGATGTCGACGATCACGACGTGGTCGCCGTCACGGGCGAAGCGGCGGCTGATGCCGCCGCCGATGCCGAGGGCGCCACCGGTGATCACGACGGTGCGCGGATGCTGATGAGTGACATCTTTGTGGCTCATTCAACAAACCTAGCATTTGGTTGGTAGCATGAACAGGTCGGCGCAGAGTGGCGCCACGACACGGAGGAGACGAGAGTGAGCCTGGTCTTGGATTTCACGGGCAAGGTCGTCGCGGTCACCGGGGGAGGCCGCGGTGTCGGCCGCGGCGTCGTCGAGGCGTTCCTCGATGCGGGCGCCGAGGTCGAGTTCTGCGGGCGCACCGAGCCCGACTCGATTCCCGAGCGTGAGGGGCGCACCGCGCGCTTCACCGCGGTCGACGTGCGCGACGCGGCGCAGAACCAGGCGTGGATCGACGGCATCGTCGCGCGACACGGACGCCTCGACGTGCTCGTGAACAACGTCGGCGGATCGCCGTTCGGACGCTTCGAGGTGGGGTCCCCCCGCTACTTCCAGGCGATCACGGAGATCAACTTCCTCTCGGCCGCCGTCGCCATGCGCTCGGCCTTCGAGCCGCTGCGCGCGGCAGGCGGATCGGTGATCAACATCACCTCCATCAGCGCTCGCCGCCCGAGTCCCGGCACCGCCATGTACGGCGCGGCGAAGGCCGCGCTCGAGAGCCTCACCCGCAGCCTCGCCGTCGAATGGGCGCCGGAGGTCCGCGTCAACGCCGTCAGCAGCGGTCTCGTCGCCAGCGAGAGCGGCGCGGACCACTACGGCAGCCCCGAGCAGTACGCCGCGGTCGCCGGCACGATCCCCCGCGGACGCATGGCGTCGCCGGCCGAGCTCGGAGCAGTGTGCGTCATGCTCGCCTCGCCGTTCTCGGCGCATGTCACGGGCGCGGTCGTGCCCGTCGACGGCGGCGGTGAATGGCCCGCCTTCCTTTCCCACACCCCGAACGCCGACATCGTGCAGCAGGCCGATCGCGCGCACACAACTGGAGGAACCACATCATGACCGAAGCCGTCATCGTCTCGGCCGCGCGATCCCCGATCGGCCGCGCATTCAAGGGCAGCCTGAAGGACATGCGCGGCGACGACCTCGCCACGCAGATGATCCAGGCCGCGATCGACGCCGCACCGGGGCTCGACCCGAGCGAGGTCGTCGACCTGATGGTCGGATGCGCGCAGCCCGCCGGGCAGCAGGGCTACAACATCGGACGGATGCTGGCGCTGCAGCTCGGCTGGGACTCGGTTCCCGGCACCACGGTCAACCGCTACTGCGCGTCGTCGCTGCAGACCTCGCGCATGGCGTTCCACGCGATCAAGGCCGGCGAGGGCGATGTGTTCATCTCGGCCGGCGTCGAGGCGATCTCGCAGTTCGGCTCGGGCAAGGCCGACGGCATGCCCGACACGAAGAACCCGCGCTGGGCGGCCGGCGCCGAGCGCACGGCGCGCGAGGCTGAGGACGCCTCGTTCGTCTGGTCGGACCCGCGTGAGCGCGGCGAGATCGCCGACATCTACATCTCGATGGGCGAGACCGCCGAGAACGTCGCCTCGTACCGCGGCGTCTCGCGCCGCGTGCAGGACGAGTGGGCGGTGCTCAGCCAGAACCGCGCCGAGGCCGCGATCGCCCGCGGCTTCTTCGAGAAGGACATCACCCCGATCCGTCTCGCAGACGGCACGCTCGTGACGAAGGACGACGGCCCGCGTGCCGGTGTCACGATCGACAGCGTGAGCGCGATGCAGCCGGTGTTCCGCCCGCACGGCACCGTCACCGCGGCCAACTGCTGCCCGCTGAACGACGGCGCCGCTGCGCTCGTGATCATGAGCGACACGCGTGCCGCCGAGCTCGGACTGACCCCGCTCGCCCGCATCGTCTCGACGGGCGTCTCGGCGCTCTCGGCCGAGATCATGGGCCTCGGCCCGGTGCAGGCCGTCGAACGCGCGCTCGCGAACGCACGCATGTCGGTCGGCGACATCGACATCCTCGAGATCAACGAGGCCTTCGCCGCCCAGGTGGTGCCGTCGATCGATGACATCGGCATCGACGCCGACAAGGTCAACGTCAACGGCGGTGCGATCGCGCTCGGCCACCCGTACGGCATGACGGGTGCGCGCATCACGACCACGGCGATCAACGCGCTGCGCGAGCGCGACGAGCAGTTCGCGGTCGAGACGATGTGCACGGCCGGCGGCCAGGGCATGGCGATGGTGCTCGAACGCCTCAGCTGACACGCGACAGGCAGAGAGGAGGCCGGCCCCGATCGGGGCCGGCCTCCTTCGCGTGTGCGTGACGGGTCAGGCGAGCGTGCGCAGATCCGACTTCAGGATCTTGCCGGTGGCGTTGCGCGGGAAGTCCTCGACGAAGATGAACTCGCGGGGCACCTTGAAGTTCGCCAGGTGCGTGCGGCAGAACGCCTCGAGCTCGGCGGCGTCCGGCCGCGGGTCCGCGTCGTGCAGCAGCAGCACGTACGCGCGGCCCACGCTGCCCATGCGCTCGTCGTCGACGCCGATCACGGCGGACTCGTTGACCGCGGGGTGCTTGCGCAGCACGTTCTCGACCTCGGCCGGGTACACGTTGAAGCCGCCGACGATGAACATGTCCTTCAGCCGGTCGGTGATCTTCAGGCATCTGTGCTCGTCGAGCCGGCCGACGTCGCCGGTGTGGAACCAGCCGTCGGCGTCGAGCACAGCATCCGTCGCCGCCTGGTCCTCGAAGTAGCCGAGCATCACGCTGTCGCCGCGCAGCAGGATCTCGCCGTCCTCATCGGCACCCAGGACGTTGCCGTCGCCGTCGATGATGCGGACCTCCATGCCCGAGACCGCCGGGCCCGTGGTCTGCGAGGCGTGGTCGAGCTCCTCACCGTGACGCGACATCGTCGCGACGACGCACTCGGTGAGTCCATATGCCTGCGCCACGGTCTTGAAGCCGAGGATCTCGACCATGTCGTGGAACAGGGTCGCCGGCGCCGCGGTCGCACCGGCGATCGCGAAGCGCAGCGACGACAGGTCGTACTCGCGCAGCCGCGGGTGGTCGAGCAGCGAGGTGAAGATCGTCGGCACGCCGGGAAGCACGCTGATGCGCGCCGACTGGATCAGCTCGAGAAGCGCGACCGCATCGAACACCGGCACCGGGTACATCGTCGCGCCGGCCATCAGGCACGAGATCATGCCCGCCTTGTAGCCGAACCCGTGGAAGAACGGATTCACGATGGCGTAGTTGTCGTCCGCGGCGAGATCCGCGCCCAGAGCCCACGCGCGCGACACTGCGAGCGTCTGGCGATGCGCCGTCAGCACGCCCTTGGGCACGCCGGTCGTGCCCGACGTGAACAGCACGTCCATCACATCGTCCGGGCTGACGGCATCCGCCTTCGCGTTCAGCACGTCATCGGCGATCGCCGCGCCCGCCGCGAGGAAGTCGGCCCACGACAGCACGCCGGCATCCGCCGAGTCGTCGAGCGTCACCACGGCGCGCAGATGCGGCAGCCCCGGCACCACGCCGTCGGAGGAGTCGCATGCCGCAGCCGCCGCCTGACGCAGGTCGGCGCTGTACGACCGGCCGAGGAAGCCGTCGGTGAGCACGACCGCGGTCGCCCGCGAACGCTCGAGGATCGCCGCGGCCTCCGAGCCGGTGTAGCGGGTGTTCAGCGGGACGACCGCGATGCCGACGTACTGGGCGCCGAGCATCGCCAGCACGAACTCGTGCCGGTTCGGGGCCCACAGTCCGATGCGATCGCCGGGGGCGACGCCCTGTGCCAGGTAGGCGCGCGCCACATCGCGTACGCGCGTGTGCAGCTCCGCGTAGCTGATGACCGTGTCGCCGTCGACGATGGCCGGGTGAGACCCGAGCGCGGCCTTGTCCGCGAGCATGGCGGGCACGGTGGTGGCTTCAGTGATCGACATGAGGTCCTTTCTCATTACATGAGTACACTCCGGCGGGACGTTTCGCGAAGCGGGGTCCGTCCGGCAAGATTGAGCGAGCGTCAGCGAGGGCGCGATCGACGAAGGAGAAGTGATGGCATCCAGCGCCCGAGGTTCTCGAACCGAGCCGAGCTCCGAGAGACGCGACCAGATCCTGGCGATCGCGGCGCACCTGATCGCGCAGCGCGGATACTCCGCGACGACCGTGCGCGACATCGCCGACGAAGCCGGCATCCTGTCGGGAAGCCTGTACCACCACTTCCCGTCGAAGGAGGCGATCCTGCAGGAGATCCTGCGATCGTTCCTGACCGGGCTGCGCGAGCGCTTCAGCGCGATCGTGGCCGAGGGGCTGAGTCCTCGTGAGACGCTCGACAGGCTCATCGCCCACGCGTTCCACACGATCGAGTCGAAGCCCGACCAGGTCGGGCTGTACCAGAACGAGCTGTCGTTCCTCGGCAGCCAGCCCGGATTCGAGTTCCTGCACGAAGAGCGCGTGCAGATCGAGGAGCTCTGGATCGAGCAGTTCCGCGAGGGCCAGCGCGTCGGGGACTTCCGCACGACCGTCGACCCGGCGATCGCGTACCGCTTCTACCGCGACGCCGTCTGGTCGACCGTCGCCTGGTACCGGCCCGGTCGCGGGCACACCGTGGAGAGCCTCATCGGCAACTTCCTCGATCTGGTGCACAACGGCCTCCTCGCCGACTGATCCGACGGATCAGTCCGCGACCTCTCGCGTGCGAGTGCCACGCGGGTCGAGCACGTCGCGGATGAGGCGCAGCTCTTCGGCATCCGGGATGCGGGTGAGTGGCGCGTCGGCGACGTCGATCGCGAACCCGGTCGCGTCGACGACCTGCTGCGGGTCGACGCCGGGGTGGATCGAGCGCACCTTGACGGCGCCGTCCTCGGCGTAGTCGAGCACGGCGAGGTTGGTGATGATCACGCCGAGGTCGTGAAACTCGAGGCCCGCAGCCCGGGCGCGGTCGTTGCCGACGCCCGAGACCATGTCGACGGACTCGACGAAGATGCGGGCGCTGTGGCGCGACACCCAGTAGTCGACGCGGTGGTTGACCGAGTTGCCGGGAACACCGCGCACGCCGATCAGCTGGCGGGTGGGCTTCTTCCAGTCGCCGATGAGCGAGATGTTCTGGTTGCCGAAGCGGTCGATCTGGCTCGCGCCCATCATGCTCTGCCGGCGACCTGTCGCCACGATGTCGAAGATGCGCCGGAACGGCGCCCAGCCTTCGACGTGAGCAGTCTGCTGATCGGGGGCGCCGGGCATCGGCGGGCCGTCGAGGAACAGCGCCTCGCCATCGCTGAGCACGAGGTCGGGTGCGCTGGTGAGGGCGGCGAGTCGTGCGCCGAGCGCGGGGATGATGCCCACCGCATGCGCGAGGACCTCGCCCGAGTCACGGTAGGTGTCGGCGCACGCGGCGATGCAGATCTCGGCGATGGTGGCGTCGGTGCTCATGACTCTCCTCGGTCGGCATGGAAGCGTGCGACCGCCGCGTGGTATCCCGCTTCGTCGGTCTGCAGGAAGGTGTGCTCGAACTCGGCCCAGGCCGCGGGGTCCTTGGCTGCGGTCGCGTAGTGGCGCTGGAAGGCCTCGTCGCGCTCGTAGTCGGGTGCGCAGGTGGTGAAGTGCGCGCCCCGCGGAGCCTCGACGACGGTCGAGGTGAACATGCGGCTGAACAGCAGCGTCTGCATGCTGCCCTCGGCAAGAAGCTCGGAGGTGGGGACGACCTTCTCGGTCGACACGATCGTGCGCTTCGCGGCCATGGCGAACAGGTCGTCGAAGTACGGATCCGGGCCGAGGTACTGCGCGTTGCCGCGGGCGTCGGCGCGGTTCACGTGCACGAGTGCGACATCGATGTCGAAGGCGGGCATCGCGATGTACTCGGCATCCGAATAGGGGGAGCGGACGGTCTTGAGGCGGGGGTTGGCGGCGGGGACGTCGGAGCCGAGGCCGGCGCGGATCGGAAGGAAGTCCAGGCGGGCGGATGCTGCGCGCAGGCCGGTGACGAACATGCCCTCGTCGTACTCCTCGACCTCGAGCTCGCCGCGCTCGCGCGCCTGCGTGAAGTTCGGGTCGAGCGGGATGCTGTCGAGCGAGACGAACCCGTAGACGAGGCGACGGATCCGACCCGCGGCCGCGAGCAGACCGACATCGGGTCCGCCGAGGGTCACGACGGTGAGGTCGGTGAGGTCGTCGCGACGCAGCATGGCGCGCACGAGCGCCATGGGCTTGCGGCGCGAACCCCAGCCGCCGATGCCGATGGTCATCCCGCTCTCGAGGCCGGCGACGGCGTCGTCGATGCTCATCCGCTTGTCGGTCATCCCCGCTCCTTTGCGTGAAACGCTACCTAGCGCTTGTTTGGGAATCACAGTACCATGCGGAGAACGACTGACAGCAAGGGAGCTGCCCGATGAAAGCGCGGAGTATGGCTGAGCACGTGATCGTGACAGGCGGGGCGAGCGGCATCGGGGATGCCGTCGTCGGGATGCTCCGTGAGCGCGGGTGCGCGGTGACGGTGTTTGACCTGCAGCCGAGCCCGCGGCCCGACGTGCACTCGGCAGTCGTCGACGTGTGCGATGAGGCCGCAGTGGACGCAGCCATCGCCGAGGCGTCCGCGCGGGGCGCCATCGGGGGACTCGTCGCATGTCATGGCGCCCGCGGCGCCTATGTGCCGGCGCTCGAGATCGAGCTCGATGCGCTGCGCAGGCAGTTCGACCTGCATGTGGTCGGCACTCTCGCGATCGCGCGCTCCATCGTGCGTCGACTCGACGGGTCCCCCGCATCGATCGTGCTCATCTCGTCCACCACGGCGTACGGCGGATGGGCGGATCAGAGCGACTACGGCACCGCCAAGGCCGCCGAGCGCAAGCTCATGGAGAACCTCGCCGTGGAATGGGCGCCGCTCGGAGTGCGCGTCAACGCGGTGGCTCCCGGACACACCCGCACGCCGATGGTCGAGAGCCTCGTCGCGGCCGGCTACGACCTCTCGACGGCCGAGCGCCGCACGCCGCGCGGGCAGCTCGCCGCGCCCGAGGAGATCGCCGAGGCGGTGGTCTGGATGCTGTGCGACGCCTCGCACGTCATCGGACAGTGCCTCCCGGTCGACGGCGGCTGGACGGTGGTGGGCAAATGATCGCCACGCGCGCACTCGGCGACCTGCGCATCTCGGCCATCGGCCTGGGCGCGATGACCCTCACGCAGCTTCCGGACGCCGATGTCGAGCAGGGCGTGCGCGTGGTGCATGCCGCCGTCGACGCGGGCGTCACCCTGTTCGACACGGCCGATGCCTACGGCCCTGGCCCGGGAAGCGAGCTCGGCGTGAACGAGCGCGCTCTCATCGCGGCGCTGAAGCAGCACCCCGACGCGCTGGAGCACGTGATCATCGCGACCAAGGGCGGGCACACCCGGGGCGAGGACGCCTCGTGGCTGATCGACGGCTCGCCCGAGCATCTCGCGCGAGCCGCCCGCACATCGGCGCATCGTCTCGAACTCGACGTGCTGCCGCTGTACCAGCATCACCGGCCCGACCCGAACGTGCCCTACGAGGAGTCGATGGGGGCGCTGCGCCAGCTCGTCGACGAGGGCGTCGTGCACCGGCTCGGCGTCTCGAACGTCGGTCTCGAGCAGCTCGAGATCGCGACCCGCGTGCTCGGCGACGCGCTCGTGAGCGTGCAGAACGAGTACTCGCTGCTGCAGCGCGAGAACGATCCGGTGCTGCGCCGTGCCGAAGAGCTCGGTCTGACGTTCTTCGCCTGGGGGCCCCTGGGAGGTCGCCGTGCGGCGAAGGACCTCGGAGGAGCGGCCGACACGGTCGCCACCGTCGCCGCGAAGCATGGGTCCAGCCCGCAGCGCGTGGCGCTGGCCTGGCTGCTGAGCCGCTCACCCGTCATGGTGCCGATCCCTGGATCGAGTCGCCCCGACAGCGTGCGCGACTCGGCCACCGCGCCCGAGCTCGCGCTCGACGATGAGGATCTGAAGGTGCTCGACGGCGTGATCGATCAGGGCGACGCGGGGGTCGCCGAGAGGTGAGGTTCCTGCAGCAGCTCGACGCGCACGTCGTCGGGGCCGAGCACGTAGACGTAGCGGCAGCCCTCCATGGGTCCCGCCGTCGCGGTCATGGT
Organism: Microbacterium sp.; assembly: GCF_032084865.1. Taxonomy (GTDB): domain Bacteria; phylum Actinomycetota; class Actinomycetes; order Actinomycetales; family Microbacteriaceae; genus Microbacterium. The sequence goes on along the minus strand of NZ_DAMDLU010000029.1, from coordinate 1,706 downwards.
CTGCGACAGCGGGCGATGGCCGAGTGCGGCCAGAGCCGAGAGCGTCGCCTCGATGTCGTCGACGACGATGGCGGGGTGCGCCGCGCCGACTCGGCCGTTGTCGGGGTCGATCGGCTGCGCTCCGGTGCCGCGGTACTCGGCCAGCTCGATGAAGACCCCGTCCGCCGCCTGGATGAACGTGAGCAGCACCTCGACTCCCGGGTGGCCGGTGGCGGCATCGACCGCAGGGCCGCTCTTCACCAGCGGGCCGGTCACGACGCCTTCGGTGGCGGCCGCGTAGAAGGCGGTCGCCGCGGTGGTGTCGCTCACCGTGATGCCGATGTGGTGCATGCGCGCCATTCGCGTCTCCTCACAAGCGCTTGTTCGAACACTCACTATCGCGGAGGTACTCCATGAACGCAACGCCCATCATCGACCTTGCCGGCAAGGTCGCCGTCATCACCGGCGCAGCCGGCGGTCAGGGGCGGGCCCACGCGCATCTGCTCCACGAGCTCGGTGCGCGCCTGGTGCTGACCGACCTCGACGGACCCGCAGTGACGGCGTTCGCACTCGAGTTCGGCGACGATGCCATCGGGCTCGCCCACGACGTGGCATCGGCTTCGGCCTGGGCCGAGGTGGCGGATGCCGCGCAGCGCGGGTTCGGCAGAGCCGACGTGCTCGTCAACAACGCCGGCTACTGCCCTGTCGGGTCGCTGGCCGACACCTCGGAGCAGGTCATCCGGCTCACGCTCGACGTGAACCTCATCGGTCCCATGCTCGGAATCCAGGCACTCCTCCCACTCATGGGCGAAGGAGCGTCGATCATCAACATCGCCTCGACCGCGGGGGTCGCGGGCTTCGCGAACCGCGTGCCGTACTCGGCGTCGAAGTGGGGTCTGCGCGGGGTCACCAAGGCGCTTGCGCACGAGTTCGCCGGCACCGGCATCCGCATCAACACGATCTGCCCCGGGGCGATCGACACCCCGATGATCTCGGAGGAGGCACGGGCAGGAGTCGGGTTCATCTCGCGCATCCCGATCCCGCGCGCCGGACGCCCCGAAGAGGTCTCGCGCCTCGTCGCGTTCCTCGCGAGCGACGCGAGCAGCTACTGCACCGGTCAGGACTTCATCATCGACGGCGGGCAGGTGGCCTGATGCCCGCGTACGAGTTCGACGGCGTGACGCCCGTCGTCGACCCGACCGCGTTCGTGCACGAGACCGCGAGCCTGATCGGCGACGTCATCGTCGGGCCCGGGTGCTACATTGGGCCGTTCGCGAGTCTGCGCGGCGACTTCGGTCGCATCGTCGTCGGCGAGGGCTCGAACGTGCAGGACTCGTGCGTGATCCACGCGTTCCCCGGCGCGGATGCCGTGCTCGAGCCGAACAGCCACATCGGCCATTCCGTCGTCCTGCACGGATGCCGGATCGGGTCGTACTCGCTGATCGGCATCGGGTCGACGATCCTCGACGGCGCCGTGATCGGGGCGGAGTCGCTGGTGGGCGCGGGGTCCCTCGTGACGGCGGGCACCATCGTGCCGCCGTCGTCGAAGGTACTCGGCGCCCCGGCCAAGGTCGTCGGCGCGCTCGACGACGAGGCGCTCGCCTGGAAGCGCAACGGCGTGCACCTGTACCAGCGCCTCGCACAGCAGAGCCGGGCGACGCTGCGTGAGACCGTGCCGCTCGCCGCGGTCGAGCCGGATCGCGCCCGCGTGACGTGGGCCGAGGGCG
>NZ_DAMDLU010000028.1:15048-23829 GCF_032084865.1 Microbacterium sp. | reverse complement strand
CGACGCCTCGAGCAGGCTCGCCGCGATGTCTCGTCCGCCGCGTCCGGGCGGCAGGTGCCCGGCCGCGATCCGCTGGAAGTCGCCGAGCGCCTGCGCGGTGGTCGTCGCGTCGAGGGTCTGCAGGCCGATGATCTCGGCCGTGATCGCCTCGGCCTCGGCCTCGGAGAGATGCTTCATGACTTCGATCGCCGCGGCGCGGTCGATGTTCATCAGCACGACGGCGGCCTTCTGCTTTCCGTTCAGAGTCTTCATACGCCCGCCCGATCCGAGAGCAGCGTGCGCAGCAGCTCGGCGGTGCGCTCGGGGTCGCGCCGGCTGAGCGTCTCGATCTCGCCGCGGCGGCGCTCGAGGCTGACCTGCGCCGGCTCCGCCTCGAACTCGAGCTCGGCCAGCACCTCGGTGGCGGGAAGCGGAGCGGGATCGGGGGCGGTGAGCGGCAGCGGCACGGTCAGCGGCGACTCGATGGGCGTGGCGCCGGCGTACGCCGCCACAGACGGAGCGCGCTCTCCGAACATCGCGTCGAACTCGTCGGGCTCGCGTGCCTTGCGGCGGGAGCGCACGATCAGGAAGACGACCACGGCCAGCAGCGGCGCCGCGATGGCGACGACCGTCAGCGCCGTGCCGAGCAGGGCCATGCGCTGCTCGTCTTCGGCCGCCTTCTTCGATGCGTCGAGGGCCGCCTGAGCGGCCTTGGCATCCTGCTGGCTGAACGGCACCATCTCGACGGTCAGCTGGTCGCCGCGGGTGCGGTCGATGCCGGCAGCGGCCGCGACGAGGTCGCTGAGCTGGCCCGAGCCGATCTCTTCGCCGACCCCGGCGTCGACGGCGACCGACACCGACTGCCGGGTGATCGAACCTGCCGGGGTGCTGGTGGTCTGCGTGGCCTTGTTGATGATGTTGTTGCGGGTCTCCTCGGTCACCTCGTACGTGCCCGAGCCGTTCGACGGCACAGCGATGTTGTCGGGCCCCAGCACACCGGCGCCGCCCTGTCCGCCGCTGCCGGTCTCGGTGCGCGTGTGCTCCGACGACGAGGCGCCGCCCTCGATGGGGGTGTAGGTCTCTTCGAGTCGCTCGTTGACCGATCTGTCGACCTCGGCGACCACGGTGACGGTGGCGTTGCCGGGGCCGACCACCTTGTCGAGCAGCTCCTGCACGCTCTGGGCGACGCGGGCCTCGTAGTCGCCGGCCTGACGATCGACTCCGCCGGTGGCGCCCATGCCCACCGTCGACAGGGTGCGTCCGTTCTGGTCGACGACCGCGACGTTCTCGGGCTTCAGGCCGCTCACGGCCGCCGACGTGAGATGCACGATCGCCTCGATCTGGGTCGCGCTCAGCGCCGAGCGACCGGTCTCGATGAACACCGATGCGGTCGGGTCGACGGTCTCCGAGACGAACACGCTCTCCTCGGGGATGGCGAGGCGCACCGACGCGGCCGAGATGCCCTTGAGCGACGAGATGGTCGCCGCCAGCTCGCCTTCGATGGCGCGCTTGTAGGCCACCGACTGCTGGAACTCGGAGGTGGTGACCCCGAGGTCGTCGAGCAGCGAGTAGCCCTCCGAGCTGTCGCTCGGCAGTCCGGCCGCCGCGGCGGCCAGTCGCTGGTCGTACACGTCGGCGTCGGGCACGAGCACCGTCGCGCCGCCGTCGGTCAGCTCGTACGAGACGGATGCCGATCGCAGCTGCTCGACGACCGCGTTCGCGTCGGAGGCGCTCAGTCCGGTGAACAGCGGTGACATGGTCGGGCGCGAGGCCCAGCTCAGCAGCGCCGCGATGCCGAGTGCGAGCACCGCGAGACCGATGATCGCGATGGTGCGCTGCGCCATCGTGAAGCCGGCGATCGCCTGTCGGGCGCGCTGGAAGATGTTCGTGACCGCGGTGGGCATCAGGCCTGCATCCGCATGATCTCGTTGAACGCGTCGACGCCCTTGTTGCGCACAGCGGCGACGAGCTCGAGCGTGACGGCGGCGCGGGTCGACGCGATCATCGCCGCGTGGATGTCGTCGAGGTCACCCGTGACGGCGGCGACCTTCAGAGCGTCGGACTGCGACTGCAGGCCGCGCAGCTCGTCGATGGCGCCGGTGATGCTCGTGGCGAACGATGCGTCGCCCGTGCTGCGGGTCGGAGCGGAGGTCAGTGAGGTGGGCAGCGCGGACGAGAGCGCGTCGATGCTCGAGATGGCGTCCATCAGCTGCGTCCGATCTGCAGCGCTGCCTCATATGCGTTGCGCACGCGGTCGACGGTGCCGGCGCTTGCCTCATAGCCGCGCTGAGCCATGATCAGCTGACTCATCTGGTCGCCGAGATCGATGTCGGGGTAGCGCACGTACCCGTCGGCATCGGCGAGCGGGTGATCGGGCTGGTGCACGAGCCGCCCCTCGGCGCTGCCGAGCTCGGTTCCCGCCACGTACACGCCGGGGGAGTGGGCGCTGTTCTCGACGGCGATGTACCGCTCCTGGAACGCCGGGGCGGCAGGCGTGACGGCGGTGTTGATGTTGGCGATGTTGTCGCTGAGTGCGTCGAGCCACTTGCGGTGCGCGGTCAGTCCGGTGCCGGCGATGCCGATCGCGTCGAAGGTCATGACGTCCTCATCGCTGCGCGCACCGACGAGAACGAGCCGTTGATCGCCTGCGTCGCGAACTGGTACCGCAGCATCGTGTCGATGCTCGAGAGCGTCTCGGTGTCGAGGTTGACGTTGTTGCCGTTCAGGCGGGTCGGCTCGAGCGACTCGCCGACGGTGGCGGATGCCCGGCCGTGGCCGGCTCTGACGGCTTCGGACAATGCGTCCTCGAACTGCACGCGCTTGGCGTGGTAGTCGGGGGTGTTGATGTTGGCGATGTTGTCGGCGATCGCGCGCTGGCGCAGCGACAGGCCGTCGAGCGCGCTCGAGAGCGCGGACATGGTCACAGAATCGAACACGAACCGGCTTCCATCCGTCAGTGGGGTGAGGCCTATCCGTGGCCGATTCCTGCGAGCGATCCCTGCTCGTCAGGCTCTATCGACCGATCGTGCGGATGCGTTAGGCGACTCAGCCGACGACGTCGAGATACGCCGAGGCGTCGGCGGCGGCATCCGGAACCCGGCGCAGCGTCACGAGCTGGTCGGCGATCGCGTCCTGATGCCGGCGGATCTCGGCGATCCGCTCCTGCTGATGCAGCAGCAGCGCGCAGGCGCGATCGGCGAACACGGCCGGCATCGGCGTGGTGGGCGGATGCCACGGCTCTGTCACGTGCATGTCTTCGTAGAGCTCGCGTTCGAGACGGTCGAGCTCATCGGCCCATTCCGCGACGCTCATGCCCGGGCGGCGGCTGTCTGCTCGGCCGGCGTCATCGACTCGGCGGCGCTGTGCCAGGCGTCGCGCAGCGGGGCGACCAGTTCGGCGCAGGTGCGGGTGCGCTCGGGGTCGCGGCCGATGTTGGCGCCGATCAGGGTCTGGGTGAGGAAGGTGTACACCCCGCGCAGTCCGGCGCTGCCGTCCCACGTGTCGGTGAGCGAGGAGGTCAGCTCGGCGACGATCGACTGCGCGTGCTGCAGCTGGGTGTTCGCCTCGGCCCAGTCGCCTGCCCGCTGCGCCGCCTCGCCGCGCTCGATGTCGAGCAGCAGGCGGTCGTACAGCATGGTGAGCAGACGCTCGGGGCCTGCCGAGAGGATGGCGAGCTCGCGATACCGCTGCTGTGCCTTGAGGGCGGCGTTCATGTTCAGGATCCCTTCTGCGGCGGCGTCAGTGCCGACAGCTGCGAGGTGAGATACGACGACTGAGACTGCATGCGCGCGAGCTGCACCTCGAGCTGGGCGTAGGTGCGCTCGAGGGTGGCCTTGCGCTGCGCGAGGCGCACGTCCCACCGCTCGACCTGCTCGCCGAGCGAGTCGACCTCGTTCTGCTGGCCGGTGATGCGGGCGGTGAGCAGCCCGTCGTACTTGTCGGAGTAGCTCTTCGCGACGTCCTGCACGCGGGTGGCCACGCCCGAGAAGACGGCACTGACCTGCTCGGGGTTCTCGGCGAGAGCCTTCGTGAACCGCTCCTGGTCGAACGACAGCACGCCGTTCTTGTCGATCGAGATGCCCATGGTCGAGGGAGAGATGCCGCCGACCGGGTACTGCACGGCATCCGCCAGCCCGCGCCGCAGGGCGCGCACGGTGCTGTCGCCGGTGAAGACGCCGAGGGTCGTCGTCTCACCCGAGCCGGAGGGCACCGTCGCGGTCGATCCCTTGTCGATGCCGCTGAGGATCTTCGCGATCTGCGCGACGAACGCCTCGTGCGCCTTCGCTTGTGCGGCGCTGTCGGTGGCGACGGTGATCGTGACCGGTTCGGTCGACGCGGCGGTCACCGTCACGTCGACACCCGGGAGGAGACCTGCGAAGGTGCCGTTCGCCGAGGTGACGACCTGCTCAGCCGTGGTTCCGGCCCACAGCCGCACCTGCGCGTCGGCTCCGGGCGAGACCGTCGCGGCGCTCGGGTCAGTGAGGATGTCGATCGCGGTGCCCGCTTGGGCTGCGGCGATGTCGCCGCGCAGCACGGTGAACGATCCCGCCGCTCCGGGATCTGCGGCGTTCAGCTGCAGGCGGTACAGGGGAGTGCCGTCGGCCGCCGACCCGGCGCTGACCGCCGTGGCCTTCACACCGAAGCCGGCCTGCGTGATCGCCTTCGCGACGTCCTGCATCGACGTCGACGCGGCGGTGACCTCGACGCGCTCGCCCTTCGAGTTCTGCAGCGTGATGACGGGCGGCTCATCCGGCCACGCGGCGAGCGGTGCCGACACGATCGAGTGCCGCTGCGCAACGCGATCGACGACGATGTCGATGGCGCCAGGGGTGGCGTCGGCTCCTGCGGTGACGGTCACCGCGCTCGACGTCGACGTGGCGGTGAACGCGGTCATCGCGCCCTGAGCACTCGCGGCCTTCGCCTTGGTGGCGAGATCCTGCAGCGAGGCGTTGAGGGACTGCAGGTTCGAGATGACGACGCCCTTGTCGGCGATCTTCGACTTCAGCAGGTTCTTGGGGATGGAGTGCACGTCCATCAGCGACTTGATGAGCTCGGTCGTGTTCAGGCCTGAGACGAGACCGTCGAGCGAGAGTGCCATGCCAGCCTTTCAGAGGGGGTGACCCCGGGTGAGCGTTCGGGTCGCTCACCCGGGGACGGTCGATCAGGATCAGCGCAGCAGCTGCAGCACGCCCTGGGTCGACTGGTTGGCCTGAGCCAGCATGGCGGTTCCGGCCTGCGACAGGATGTTCTTCGCCGTGAACTTGACCATCTCCGACGCCATGTCCGTCTCGCGGATGCGGCTCTCGGCAGCAGACAGGTTCTCTGCCGAGACCTTGAGGCTGTTGATCGTCGACTCGAAGCGGTTCTGCGCGGCACCGAGGCCGGCGCGCTGCGCCGAGATCGCGGTGATCGCCGAGTCGATGGCCGTGATCGTGGTCTGCGCGACGTTGTTGCTGTCGACGTCGAATCCAGCGCCGACCGCGAGCCCATCTGCTGACGCAAGGGTGCCCACGGCGGTAGCGACGTCGGCGCGCGCCACGTCGATCTTGTCGTTCGCGGTGGCGCCGGAGCCCACCTGGAACGTCAGCGCAGCACCGCCCTTGAGAAGAGCGATGCCGTTGAACGTGGTCGACTCGGTGATCCGATAGAGCTCCTTGCTGAGCTCACCGGCTTCCGTCTCGATGGCCTTGCGGGACTCGGCGTTGTTCGAGTCGGCGCCACCCTGCACCGCGAGGTCGCGCATGCGCTGCAGGATGGAGTGGACCTCGGTCAGGGCGCCTTCCGCGGTCTGGATGACCGAGATGCCGTCCTGGGCGTTGCGGGCCGCGACGTTCAGGCCGCCGACCTGCGAGCGCAGGCCCTCGCTGATCGCCAGGCCGGCTGCGTCGTCGGCAGCGCGGTTGATGCGCAGACCGCTCGAGAGCTTCTCGAGCGACTTCGACAGGTCGTTCTGCGTCGACGACAGGTTGCGGTAGGCGTTGAGCGCCGACACGTTGGTGTTGATCTGCATACCCATGTTGTGTTCCTCCGTGATGGGATCCGTACGAAGCCCGTCCGTGGGCTTCACCGTCACCTATCGGCGGATACGACGAAGGCGTAAGTCGTCAGGTGATGGCCGGCTCCGGCGCCGCGAGGGCGCGCGCGATGCGCGCCCCGCCGCTCTCGGCGATCCGGGCGAAGAAGCCCTCGCGCACCGATGCCGAGACGCGCGACGTCGTCGGCGCCTCCTGGCCGTCGCGGTAGTACCGCTCCAGGGCATCCCGCAGCAGACGGATCGCCTCGGCGCGCTGCTGCGACACGGCGGAGTGCGAGACGCCGAGCTCTTCGGCGATCTCCTTCACCGGGCGCTCCTCGATGTACACGGCGTGCACGATCGACCGCATCCGCTCGGGCAGCGCCGCGATGGCGTGCTCGAGAACAGTGCGGCGCTCGGCGACCACGGCCGACTCCTCGGGCAGCGGCATGACCGAGGCGATGTCCGACTCGTACACCTCGTCGAGCGTCGTCACGGTGCGCGCGGCGTCGGCGAGGGCGCCGGTCACCTCGTCGTGCGAGACGCCCATCGTGGTCGCGATCTCGGCGACGGACGCCTGACGGCCGAGCGCCGCCGACAGCGTCTCCTGCACTGCGGTTGTCTCTTTGATGCGACGACGGATGCCGCGGGTGGCCCAGTCCATCGAGCGCATCTCGTCGGCGAACGCGCCGAGGATGCGCCGGCGGGCGTAGGCTCCGAACGGCACGCCCAGCGAGGGGTCGAACGCATCGGCCGCGGTCACCAGCGCGAGAGCGCCGGCGGATGCCAGCTCCTCGCGTGGTACATGCGTCGCACGTGCGTGCGTCTCCGAGGCGAGGTATCCCACCAGTGGCAGGTTCTCTTCGATCAGGCGATTGCGCTCGTCAATCGTCGGCATGGCAAGGTCCTCCGTACGAATACCGGAGCAGGATGCTGCTCCCGTATGGCCGGGTCCCCCCCCTACCATGAGATGAATGATATCCAGATGGGGAGAAATCCCCATAGTGCGATTGATAACGATCCGCGCAGTCCGACCGATAGCTAACTTCGATCGGCCGGACGGCCTGTCGTCCACTGGGGAAGAGGGCCAATGGGAGCCAACGAGTTGTCCATGCAGCTGTGGCGCGAACGCGAGCTGCTCGAGCTGCTGCTGTTCAAGCTCGAAGAGCAGGAGCTGCTGCTCGCCGCCGGCCGCTCGCGATGGCTGCACTTCGCGACGCGCGAGATCGAGCAGGTGCTCGAGGGCCTCCGTTCGGCGAGCATCGCCCGCGTGGTCGAGGCGGAGGCGCTGGCCGCAGAGTGGCACGCGCCGGAAGGCGCCGGCATCCGGCAGCTCATCGACAGCGCGCCGAAGGGCGCCTGGCGCGACGTGCTCACCGAGCACCTGAGCGCGCTGATCAGGCTGACCGACGAGATCGGCCGGCTGCGCGACGCGACCTCCGAGCAGCTGCGCGCGGTCATGCGCGCCACGCAGGAGACGATCGCCGGCCTCGGAGACGACACCGGCGAGTACACCACCCACGGTGAGCGCGCGCGAGAGAACTCCGCGCGCATCATCGACACGGAGATGTGAGGAACATGTCGACTTTCAGTGGGCTGGGCACCGCAGCCAGCGCTCTCGCCGCCGCGCGGCGCGGGATGGACGTCGTGGGGCAGAACATCGCGAACCAGGCGACCGAGGGCTACACCCGCCAGCGGGTCAGCACGTCGGCGATCGCGGCAGTGGCGCAGTCGGGCCGATTCAGCATGGGCGCCCTTCCCGGCCACGGCGTCTCGGTCGACGGGATCGCGCGCCTCGGCGACGCGCTTCTCGACGCCCGCGTCCGCGACACGGCATCCGCGGCAGGATTCTGGTCGGCCCGCGCGCTCGCCGCGACCACCGCCGAGACCGCACTCGCCGAGCCGAGCGCGCACGGCCTCTCCGCGCGACTGACCCAGTTCTGGAACTCGTGGCAGGACCTCGGCAACACCCCTGATCAGGGTGCGGCCGCGGCGACCGTGCTGCAGTCGGCGGCTGAGCTGACGGCACAGATCGCCGGCGGATACCGCACGGTGGCGACCCAGTGGAGCGATGGCCGGCAGTCCGCCGAGCGCTCGGTGGCGCAGATCAACACCGCCGCATCGCAGATCGCTCAGCTCAACACCGAGATCCGCGACGCGCTGAGCGCCGGCCGCTCGGCGAACGAGCTCATCGACCAGCGGGATGCCCTCGTGCAGACCACGGCCCGGCTGACCGGCGCCAGAGGCACACTCGAAGCCGACGGCACGATGACGGTGCGCATCGACGGCAACGCCCTCGTCTCGGGAGGGGATGCCCGGTCGCTGACGCTCACCGGCCCCACCGCCATCGACCAGCCCGGGGCGCTGTCGGTGTCGTGGAGCGGACCCGACGGCTTCCCCGTGTCGATCGACGGCGGTGAGCTGGGCGGGACGCTGAGCGTGCTCGCACCGGCCAAGGACGGCGGCACCCTCGCCGGCCTCGCCGAGTCGTACAACCGGGTGGCCACCGCCCTGGCCACGAGCGTCAACGATCAGCACCGGCTCGGCGTGACCGCCGGCGGCCAGAACGGCGGCGACTTCTTCACACTGTCGGCGACGGGGCCTGCGGCGCTCGGGCTCACCGTGGCGGTGCAGCAGGCATCCGACCTCGCCGTCGCGAAGCCGGGCGGCGGTCCGCTCGACGCGGGCAACGCCGACGCGATCTCCCAGCTCGGCCGCAAGCCCGGCGGGCCCGACTCGATCTGGGGCGATGTCGTCGCCGGTTTCGCGGTGGGCACGGCGGGCGACAT
>NZ_DAMDLU010000028.1:12791-15038 GCF_032084865.1 Microbacterium sp. | reverse complement strand
ACATCCAGCGGGCGAAGCTCTCGGACGTCGCATCGGTCACAGCGATCGGAGCCCAGCGGTCGGTCGCCGGCGTCGACGGCGACGAGGAGACCATCAGCCTGCTGACCTACCAGACGGCCTATCAGGCTGCGGCGCGGGTGCTCACCGCGGTCGACGAATCGCTCGACGTGCTCATCAACCGCACCGGCCTCGTGGGCCGCTAGGAGGACGACCATGATCTCTCGCGTGACCGCGTCATCCATGACGCAGACGGCCATGCGCCAGCTGCAGGCGAACCTGTCGGAGCTCTCTCGTCTGCAGGAGCAGGCGAACTCGCAGAAGGCCTTCCTCGCGCCCTCCGACGATCCGAACGCGGCGGCCACCACGCTGCTCCTGCACGCCGAGCAGCGTCGCACCGAACAGCACGCCCGCAACATCGACGACGGCATCTCCTGGCTCGCCACCGCCGATTCGGCGATCAGCGCCAGCACCGCGCTGCTCGCCCGCGCCCGCAACCTCACCGTGCAGGGCGCGAATGACGGGGCGCTGGACGCGACGGCGAAGGAGGCCATCGCGGTCGAGCTCGAGGGCATCCGCGATGAGCTGCTCGCGCGGGCGAACACCACGGTGCTGGGGCGGTCCGTCTTCGCCGGCACCTCCGACACCGCGGCCTTCGACCCGAACGGCGTGTTCAGCGGACTGCCCGGCGCGGAGGTCGTCCGGCGGGTGTCCGACGACGCGTCCATCCGCGTCGACAGCGACGGCGCCGCGGTCTACGGCAGCGGAGCGAACTCCGTCTTCGCGCTGATCACGAACATCGTCGCCGACCTGCGTGGCGGTCAGAACGTCGGCCCCCGACTGAACGAGATCGATCAGCGGCGTGATGCGATGCTGAGTGTGCAGGGCTCGGTCGGCGCCCGGCAGTCGCAGATGGAGCGGGCAAAGGAGGCGACAGTGCAGGATTCGGTCTCACTCGAGGCGCGACGAGCCGCGGTCGAAGACGTCGACTCGGTCGAGGTGCTCGTGAAGCTGCAGGCGCAGGAGCTCGTCTACCGTTCGGCGCTCGCCGTCACCGGCCGTGTGCTGCAGCCCTCGCTTCTGGAGTTCCTGCGATGACCGCGCTTCTCGATTTCGTCACCCCTCCGCTGGGACTCGCCCCGCACACCCGCTTCCGGCTCGACCCGATCGACGGGGCGGAGGGACTCTTCTCGCTCGGCGCGATCGACGACGACGCCCTCCGGCTCTACGTCGTCGACCCGCAGACGGTCGTGTCGGACTACTCGCCGATCCTGACCGATGAGCACGTCGACGCCCTCGGCCTGACAGCGCCCGATGACGCGCTGCTGCTCGTCGTCGCGAGCCACACCGCAGACGGCGTGCACGTGAATCTGCTCGCTCCGATCATCGCCAACAAGGCCACCGGCGCGACCGCCCAGGTCATCCTCGAGGGGCAGGACTATCCGCTGCGCGCCCCGCTCAGCTGATCGGCACCGCGCCGACTAATCTGAGAGGGTGATCCTCGCCGTCGACACCTCGCTCGGAACGGCCGTCGCCGTCATCGACGCCGACGGCCGCGTCGTCGCCGAGGCGGGCACCCCCGATCCGCTCGGCCATGCGGAGGTGATCGGCGATCTGCTCGCGCAGGTCGCGCGTCGCGGGATCACGCATGTCGTGGCGGGCATGGGTCCTGGACCCTTCACCGGGCTGCGCATCGGGATCGCCGCCGCGCGCGCCTTCGCGCTCGGCCGCGGCATCCCTCTCATCCCGATCCCCAGCCACTTCGCGATCGCCCTCGACGCGAACGCCGACGGGCCGCTCGAGGTCGTCACCGACGCCCGCCGCCGCGAGATCGCGGTGAGCGTGTTCGACGGGATGGATGCCGACGGCATCCCGCATCTCATCCGACCGACCCGCCTCGAGAAGCGCGGCGTCGAGCGCGACGAGCCGGTGCACGAGACGACCGAGCTGTCGGCCGCGGCACTCGCCCGGGTCGGCGCCAGGGCGATCGCGGCCGGCCGTGTCCTGGCCGACGCCGAGCCGCTCTACCTCCGCTCGCCCGACGTGGTGCAGCCGGGCGCCCCGAAGCGGGTGAGCTCATGACCCTGCGCGTCGCGACTCTCGACGACCTCGCCGCCATCATGGATCTCGAGCGGCGCGGCTTCCCCACCGACGCGTGGAGCGAGCAGACGATGGGCACCGAGATCTCGAGTCTGCACAACGTCTATCTCGTCGATCTCGAGGGCGACCGCGTCGTCGGCTACGGCGGGG
>NZ_DAMDLU010000028.1:0-12649 GCF_032084865.1 Microbacterium sp. | reverse complement strand
ACTCCTCGGAGGGCTTCGTCGAGCTGGGGCGGCGGCCCGGGTACTACCAGCCCGGTGACGTGGATGCGGTGGTGATGCGCCTCAACCTGCACTCCTGGGCGGAGGCCGCTGCGCGCGAAACGCAGGAGAGGGCCCGAAACGCAGGAGCGGAAGCGGGACCGGATCCTGCGATTCGGGAGAAGTCCGGCATTCCGGATGCCGCGAATCCGGATGCTGCGAATCCGGATGCTGCAGAGGAGACGAGCGCATGACCGGCCCCCTGGTGCTCGGGATCGAGACGAGCTGCGACGAGACGGGCATCGGCATCGTGCGCGGCCGGCAGCTGCTGTCGAACACGATCGCCTCGAGTATGGACGAGCACGCCCGCTACGGCGGCGTCGTGCCCGAGGTCGCCGCCCGCGCGCACCTCGAGGCGCTGCAGCCGTCGATCGAGCGCGCGCTGGCCGAGGCACGGGTGACGCTCGACGAGCTCGACGCGATCGCCGTGACCAGCGGCCCCGGCCTCGCCGGAGCGCTCATGGTCGGTGTCGGCGCGGCGAAGGGCCTCGCCGTCTCGCTGGGCAAGCCGCTGTATGCGGTCAACCACCTCGTGGGGCACATCGCGGCCGACATCCTCACCTCCGACGACCGCGCGACCGCGCCGCTGGAGTATCCGACCATCGCCCTGCTCGTCTCGGGCGGGCACACCTCTCTGTTGCACGTGCGCGACCTGACGACCAACGTCGAGCTGCTCGGCGAGACGGTCGACGACGCCGCGGGCGAGGCCTTCGACAAAGTCGCCCGGCTGCTCGGCCTGCCGTATCCGGGCGGGCCGCAGATCGATCGGGCGGCCGCCGACGGCGACCCGACGGCGATTCGCTTCCCGCGGGGGCTGTCGAAGGCATCCGACATGGCGAAGCACCGCTACGACTTCTCGTTCTCGGGCCTGAAGACAGCGGTCGCGCGCTGGGTCGAGCGGGCCGAGGCCCTTCGGGAGGCTCAGGGACCCACTGCTGCGGCACTGCCGGTCGCGGATGTCGCTGCGAGCTTCCGCGAGGCGGTCATCGACGTGCTCGTCACCAAGGCACTCGCCGCCTGCGAAGACCGTGGCGTGCCCCGACTGCTGCTGGGTGGAGGAGTGATCGCCAACCAGCGGCTGCGTGAGGTCGCCCTCGAGCGGGCCGCGGCCGCCGGTGTGGCCGTGCGCATCCCGCCGCTGTCGCTGTGCACCGACAACGGGGCCATGATCGCGGGCCTCGCGGCTGAGCTCATCGCGAACGGCCGCGGGCCGTCGACGCTCGGCTTCGGCGCCGACTCCACGCTGCCGGTGACCGAGATCCAGGTGAGCCCGGCATGAGCGATCCGCGCATCGAGCAGCCCACCCCCGAGGTCGAGAGGCCTGACGGCGGTGCCGCGGTGCCCGGTGCGTCGAAGGGGTACGGCAGGCTGCCGACCGCGCCGGTGCCCGTCGAGCGCACCGCGGCCGCGCATCCGGATGCCGACGAGCCGCAGACCGCCGAGTGGGAGCCGTCGACCGGGGCGACACCCGTCGACGACGCGCGTCTCGCACCCTGGGCGCTGGTGGCGGCGATCGTCGCCCTCGCGACGTCGATGTTCGTGGGCTGGGGCATCCCCGTCGCGATCATCGCGGTGATCGCGGCGATCATGTCGCTGCGTCGTCCGATCGAGAACCGCTCGCAGGCGATCTGGGCGCTGGTGCTCGGCCTGTGTGCCACGCTGTTCAGCGCGGGGTGGCTGCTGTGGGCCGCGATGCAGCTCGAGAATATGGGGTGAGGGATGCTGAACCAGGCGGAGAGCTCACGACGACGTGAGCTGCAGCGCCGGGCGTTCGCCGTGGACGGCGGCGCGAACGACGCCGAGCTCGCCGAGCTTCGGGAGCTGGATGCCCGAGCCGCAGCCGATGCGGTGGTCGCACCGGCTGCGATTCCCACGGTTCGTGATTCCGCCTCTGCGCCGCAGCAGCGCGATCACGATCAACCCCTGAACGAGCAGGGCCTGGTCGAGCACGGCCTGATCGAGCAGGGGCTGCTCGACCCACCGCAGGACGCGCCCGACGAGCACGAGCCGTCCGCGCCCGCAGGCGGTGCCGTACCGAGGCGCCGGCGGCCGAGCATCCCGCTGCTCGTGCTCTCGACGCTGATCGCACTTCTGCTCGGCATCGGCGGCGGCTGGATGCTGCTGAACCGCGACAGCACCCCCACCATGTCGGCGGAGCAGGCGAAGGCGATGGCCGAGATCGAGAAGACCGCACGCTTCGACCCCGGCTCGATGACCTACCTCGGCGAGCAGTACGACGCCTCGCTGTGGCGTGCGACGTCGAAGAACGGTGAGGAGATCTGCCTGGCCATCCACGTCATCGACCGGAACGGCCACCAGTGCATGTCGCCGACCGATGAGGACACGCCGTTCGCCCAGCCGGTGGGCGTCTCACTGAACCGCTCTGACGGCGACGTGCAGTGGTCGTACTGGGCGACCCTCGTAACCGACATCACCGGACGCGAGGTGCTGATCGTCCAGCGGTACGACATGGCGGCCGGCTTCGACTGGGAGGCGCAGTACACCGAGGATGAGCGGCGATACATCCGCGTGCTCGAAGCCGACGGGATCGATCCGACCTCGCTGCAGATCATCGGATACGACGACGACGTGCCGATCTTCCTCTCACAGGACGGGAGCACGTGCATCCTCGTCTCCGATCCGGCGAACGATGCCGTCGCGAAAGACTGCGATCCCTCCGACGGCGTCTACTCCCTGCAGGTCGACGACGTGAGGTACGAGATGCACGAGTCGAACTCCCGGGGTCCGACGCTGACGATCATCCGCACTCCGGACAGCACGGGCGAGTCGGGCGGCTGATCAGACCCGATCGGCGAGGATCGCCATCCGGCCGGAGGCCGTCCGGGTGAGGATCAGCGTCGCCGTCCCGGCGCCCTTCAGGGCCAGCTTCTTCCGGAACGCGGCGGGATCGATGTCCATGCCGCGCTTCTTGATCTCGAGACGCCCGATGTCGTGCGCGCGCAGCGCCTGGTTGATCGTCTTCACGTGCGCGGGCATGGTCTCGCGCACGCGGAACGACTGCACGAACGGGGAGGTCAGCGCCGCGTCGCCGGTGAGGTACGCGATCTGCTCGTCGATCGTCCCCGCATCCAGCATCCGCGCCACCTCGCCGATCAGCCGCGCGCGGATCACCGCGCCGTCCGGCTCGTGCAGATAGGCGCCGAGTGCGCGCACCGGCTCGTCGGCGGCATCGGCCGCCGCCGTGATCTCGTGCGTCTTGCCGGCCTGCATCACCAGGGCAGAGCGCCGGATGCCGTCCCGCGCGAGCTCGCCGCTCCACAGCACGAGCTCGACGACGCTTCCGTCGGCGCTGACCCATTGCGCCTCGACGTCGTCGGGGATGAGGTCGCGGTCGAGACCGGGCCCGAGCTTGATGCCGGTGGGATGCCGCCGCGCGACCTCGACGCACCAGTCGAGTGCGGGCGACCAGTCCGCGGCGGAGGTGCGCGTCGTCTCACTGTGCCCGGCCGTCCGCCGAGCGGGATCCAGCCAGACGGCCCCCTGATCAGGAACGTTGTCCTCGGCGACACCCTGACGCACGCTCGCATCGGGGAACGGCGCCAGGTTGTACGCGGCGATGGCCGAGGTCACCTGATCGGCATCCACAGCATCGACGGACAGCCCGGCGCCGGCGAAGGCAAGGCTGTCGCCGCCGATGCCGCAGCCGAGGTCGGCGACGCGGGTGATCCCGGCGCGCCGCAGTCGCACGGCGTGCATGGTCGCGACGCTCAGGCGGGTGGCCTGCTCGAGGCCTGCCCGGGTGAACAGCATCCGGTCGGCGAATTCGCCGAACTTCGCCCGCGCCTTCACGCGCAGGTGGGCCTGGCCGACCACCGCCGAGACGAGATCGGGGGAGTGGCCGGCCGCGCGCAGCCGCGACACGGATCGTGCGACGTCGGCCGATGACTCGACGGGTCCGACCTCGTCGAGCAGCGCGAGACCCTCACGCGTGAGCAGCGCGGTCAGTTCGGACATCTCCACCCGCTCAGCCTACGGCGCGTGCGCGCGGTGTCGCGTGTCGTCGGCTGGGCCCATATGGCTGCCTCCCTGCGCGGGTTGCGACCATTCGGGCCCAGCGGGCGCGGAGCATCGTCGAGGCACTTCGTCGGCTGCGCCCACATGGCTGCCTCCCCGCGTGCGTTGCGACCATTCGGGCCCCGCGCGCAAGAACGGAAGAGGCCGGAGGGGCTGGCACTCGCATTGCATGAGTGCCAGACGTCGGCATAGACTGGAGTTAGCACCCTCACCTCGAGAGTGCTAATGATCTTCTGAACTCAGTCACGAAAGAAGAGGTACACCGTGTCGGTTTCCATCAAGCCGCTCGAGGACCGCATCGTCATCCAGCAGGTCGAGGCAGAGCAGACCACCGCAAGCGGTCTGGTCATCCCCGACACTGCCAAGGAGAAGCCCCAGGAGGGTCAGGTCGTGGCAGTGGGCCCCGGCCGCATCGACGACAACGGCAACCGCGTTCCGCTCGACGTCGCCGTGGGTGACCGCGTGCTCTACAGCAAGTACGGCGGCACCGAGGTGAAGTTCGGCGCCGATGAGTACCTCGTGCTCTCGGCTCGCGACGTGCTCGCCGTCGTCGTCCGCTGACGCGGTTCGACACCAGCTCCCAGAGGGTCCGGATGCCATGGCATCCGGACCCTCTGTCGTACCCCGGCGTCTGCCAACCCCTATCGATCCCCGACCCGACCCCGCGGATGCCCCCGTCCCGCCCCTACAGCCCTCGGGGCGCCCCCCGATGCCGCGGACGGGCCCGAGTCGCACACTCGTAACACGCGCCACATGGCACATTCACGATGAAGGGGTAATCGATCATGGCTCTCGACGGCAACGCCAACACCTCCGGATCCCAGTGGAATCTGGGCATCGCCAACTCCGGAAACACGGATGACAACAGCGACAACTCGGACAACTCGGACAACTCGGTGATGGACAACTCGGACAACTCCGACAACTCCGTCACGGACAACTCCGACAACTCGGTGACCGACAACTCGGACAACAGCGACAACTCCGACAACAGCGACAACTCCGACAACTCGACCAACGACTCGTACAACGACAACTCGGACAACTCCGACAACTCGGTGACCGACAACTCGGACAACAGCGACAACTCCGACAACTCGACCAACGACTCGTACAACGACAACTCCGACAACTCGGACCACTCGTGGCGCGACAACTCGGACCACTCGGTGACCGACTCGTACAACACGCTCTACGACAACTCCGTCACCACCGGTGTGCGGCAGTTCAACACGGGCTTCGGCGACGTCAGCCTCGGCGCCGGGGGCGGTGGCATGGCGGCCATGGCGGGCACCGGGTCGCTCAGCATCGACGGAAGGACCACGCTCAACGACCAGTCGGTCAACCAGAACATCTCGGCGGGCGGCGACGTCAGCCAGCACTTCGGGCAGAGCAGCAACATCGCCTCCGGAGACGGCTCGGCTGCAGCCGGCGGTGACGCGACGGTGATGAACGTCAACACCGACATCAGCATGGGCGATGTCTGGACGGGCAACACCTGGAACACCGATTCGTTCAACGAGGACTACTCGCAGGACTGGTCGTTCACCGACTCGTTCAACGACAACTCCGACAACAGCGACAACTCGGACAACTCGGACAACTCCGACAACTCCGACAACTCGGTGGTGGACAACTCCGACAACTCGATGACGGACAACTCGCAGGACTGGTCGTTCACCGACTCGTTCAACGACGAGTCCATGGTCGACAACTCGAACACCTGGACGGCCGACGACTCCTTCAACGACAACTCGACGTCCACGTCCGACATGGACATGACCATCAACGACGCCAACGTCGACAGCCCCTTCGGGGACGCGTCCGACGTCGCCTTCTGAAAGATCATCCAGCGGGCGCACGACCTGCCTGGCCGCCCCTCTGGTGGGCGGCCAGGCACACCAGTAAGCTCCTGAGCACTCGATGGGAGTGAGAGCCATGTCTGACGAACCGGACACCAGCCCATCTGACGACGCGCCCTGGGGAGGAGCGGATCTTCTCGATCCCTTCGGCGCCGACGCCTTCACTCAGGAGATCGCGAACATCTCGGAATCCGATTGGCACCTGGACGCCGACGAGATATGGGGAGATCTCGACGGCGGTCAGGCCGACCCGGGGGATCTGCCCGATCCCGGACTGTTCGCCTGATCCGCATCGGGTCCAAGGGAGGGAGCGCACGTGCCGGGAGAGCATTCAGCTGGGGAGGCGAGGATCGTCGACGTCATTCACGATGTCGGCGATCTCGCCGCGTCTGCGGGCAGGAACGACCTCGCAGCCCGACTCGCGAGCACGCAGCACCGCCTGGAGGATCCGGCGGTGCGCGTGATCGTCGTCGGCGAGTTCAAACAGGGCAAGAGCAAGCTGATCAACGCGCTCGTCAACGCTCCCGCATGCCCGGTCGACGACGACGTCGCCACGAGCGTTCCCACCACGGTCGGCTACGCCGAGCAGCCCTCGGCGTGGGTGATCGAGCGGCCCGCAGGCGCGGCGGCCGAGCCGCAGCGCCGCCAGATCCCCCTCGAAGACCTCGCGCAGTACGTCTCCGAGCACGGCAACCCCGGCAACGAGCGCGGCATCCTGTCGGCCGAAGTGCTGCTTCCTCGCGAGATCCTGCGCGGCGGGCTCACGCTCGTCGATTCGCCGGGAGTCGGCGGCCTCGAGTCGTCGAACTCACTGGCCACGCTGGCGGCGCTCTCGTCGGCTCACGCGGTGCTGCTCGTCTCGGACGCCTCGCAGGAGTACACCGAACCCGAGGTGCAGTTCCTCCGGCACGCCATGCGCATCTCGCCGAACGTCGCCGCGGTGCTGGCGAAGACCGACCTGTACCCGGAGTGGCGACGCATCGAGGAGATCGACCGCACGCACCTCAACGGCGGTCAGGACATCCCGATCTTCTCGGTGTCGAGCGATCTGCGACTGCTGGCCGCCGAACTGCAGGATCGCACGCTGAACGACGAATCGGGCTTCCCCGCTCTCGTCGCTCACCTGCGGCGGGACGTGCTCGGCCGGGCCGAGGCCATCCACCAGCGCGGGGCGGTGCACGATCTCATCTCCGTCGTCGAGCAGCTGGAGATGTCGCTGCGCGCCGAGCTGAACGCGCTGCTGAACCCCGAGGACACGCCGCGCATGATCGCCGAGCTCGAGGCAGCGAAGGCGAAGGCGGATGACTTCCGCGGGCGCTCCGCCCGCTGGCAGGTGCTGTTGACCGACGGCATCGCCGACCTCGTCGCCGACATGGAGCACGACGTGCGCGATCGACTGCGCAAGGTGCAGCGCGAGGCCGAGCGCGCGATCGACGAGGGCGACCCCGGTCCGATCTGGGATCAGATCCGCGAATGGCTGGACCAGCGCGTCACCGCCGCCGTGTCGGAGACCTTCGTGTGGACCGACGAGCGCTCCCGCTGGCTCTCTGAGGAGGTGGCCGAGCTCTTCAGCCAGGATCAGGCCGACATCCCCGTCAGCGACGTCTCGGACATCCGCGGCGTCCTCGACCCGGTCGAGGACATCGCCGGGCTCGAAGCGGGCCAGCTCAGCGCGGGGGAGAAGATCTACATCGGCGTGCGCGGCTCGTACGGAGGCGTGCTGATGGTCGGTCTGGTGACCGGGCTCGTCGGCATGGCCCTGATCAATCCGCTCTCGCTTCTGGCCGGGGTGCTCGTCGGCCGCAGGGCGTACCGCGAAGACATGGGCAACAGACTGAATCGCCGCCAGCAGGAGGCCAAGATCATCGTCAGGCGCTACATCGACGAGGTCACGTTCCAGGTGGGCAAGCAGCTCAAGGATCGTCTGCGCCTGGTGCAGCGCACCGCACGCGACCACTTCGGCGCACTCGCAGAAGAGCTGCACAGCTCGCTGACGGATGCCCTGCAGCGTGCCCGTCAGGCGGCATCCGGATTCACCTCCACTCGCGACCAGCGCGTTCTGGTGCTGAAGAAGCGTCTCGCCGAACTCGAGCACGTGCGCAGGAGCATCCCCGCTCTTCCGCCGGCGCCCGCGGCGATCGGTCAGCCGCCCCGCGCGGCCGCGCACGCGATGCCGGCGGTGCACCAGCCGATCGCCCGGTTCACCGCCGGCTCCCGGGCGAGCGTCGGCGAGAAGGCAGGGGACTGATGCCGTCAGGGGTCATCTCCGACACGGAGAAGCTGCTGCACACCGCGCGATCCGTGTACGTCGGCGATCGCGACGCCCTCGCGCTGGTGGATCAGCTCGAGGCACGGCTGCACGAGCCCCTGCGCCTCGCCATCGCCGGGATGGTGAAAGCGGGGAAGTCCACTCTGCTCAACGCGATGCTGGGCGAGCGGATCGCGGCGACCGACACCGCCGAATGCACTCGCGTCGTCACCTGGTACCGCTACTCGCCCACCCCCCGACTCACCATGCACCTGCGCGACGGCACGACCGCACGCATGCCCGTCCGCCGCGAGGGCGGGCTGCTCGCCTTCGACCTGGGCGGGCGCACCGCGGAGGACATCGAGTGGATCGACGTGGGCTGGCCCCTCGAGGGGCTCGCCTCGCTCATCCTGATCGACACGCCGGGCATCGCGTCGCTCTCCACCGACACATCGGCCCGCACCGCGCGCTTCCTCATCCCCGAGGACGAGCCGTCGGCGGCAGATGCCGTCGTGTACCTCATGCGTCACCTGCACGGCTCGGACGTGCGATTCCTCCAGGCGTTCCGCGACACCGCGGCCGGGGCAGGCGCGAGCGTGTGCGCACTGGCCGTCCTGTCGCGTTCGGACGAGGTCGGCTCGGGCCGCATCGACTCGCTGCTCTCGGCACGACGGGTCGCCTTGCGCTACGAGCGCGACGGCGACCTCGGCGCGCTCGCGCTCGGAGTCGTGCCCGTCGCCGGTCTGCTCGCCGAGGGAGCGCGCACCCTGCGCGAGAGCGAGTTCATCGCGCTGCGCGAGCTCGCCGGTCTCGAGCGCAGAGAGCGGGAGAGCCTGCTCGTCTCCGCCGACAGATTCATCCGCGAGAGCCCGGTCACCGGACTCAGCGTCTCGGTGCGCGAGGGTCTGCTCAGCAGATTCGGCATCTTCGGGGTGCGCCTCGCGACCGCGGTCATCCGGGGCGGCGTGTCCACCTCGTCCGAGCTGTCGGATGCCCTGGTGCAGCAGAGCGGACTCATCGAGCTGCAGGACGCCGTGCAGCGGCACTTCCGCCCCCGCGCGGATGTGCTCAAAGCCCGCAGCGTCGTGCTGCAGCTGCAGGCGCTGGTGCGGCGGGCGCCGAAGCCCGGCTGCGAGGAGGTGCTGGCCGGGATCGAGCGCTTCACGGCATCCGCCCATACGCTGCGCGAGCTCGCGCTGCTCGCCGAGGCCAGGGCGCACGGTCTGCCGCTGCCGGCACCGCAGGCGCAGGAGGCCGAGCGCATCCTCGGCGCCGCCGGTGTCACGGCATCCGCTCGCCTCGGGCTTCCCGACGACGCATCGGCGGAGGAGATCTCGCGTCGCGTGCACGAGCAGATCGATCATTGGCGCCGGCTGAGCGCCGACCCGACCGCGGATCGGGGCGGGCGCGACGTGATCAGTGCGGTGCTGCGCAGCCTCGCCGAGGTGGCCTCACAGTCCGGCGGCGCCCGAACCCTCCGGCCCGCGACGCACATCGACCCGTCTCGCCGACCAGGCGATCCCCTTGGGCAGGACGCTGCTGAGCAGGGCGAGGAGCACGAGGGCCGCCTGCGCCGCAAGAAGAGGCTGAAGTGGTTCCCCCTGGGAGCCCAGCGCCACCCACTCGGGTGAGAGCACGACCAGCAGGGCGAGCACGGCGAAGGTGAGCAGCTGCCACCAGCGCACCTGAGGGCGCCGCCCCATGAACGACACCAGCAGAGTGATCTGCAGAAGCAGCACGGCGATCAGCGCACCGAACACCACCCAGAACACGATGTCGGCCGCCGTCTCGTAGGCCTGCTCGCTGCGGCCGGCCGTGACGGTCTTCGCCGACTCGGTGATCAGCGGCAGCAGATCCTTGCGGATCACGAACAGGTACACCGCCGTGAACCCGCCGAGCGCGAAGCTGACGATCCACAGCAGTTGGCTGACCCGGATGGAGAACGGCGGGGGCACCTTCACCACCACCGGCGCCGCGTTGGGGTTTGTCAGCGGTGGACGAGCCGGCAGATCCCGCGAGCGGTACGGCGTGAACGCTCCGGCCGCGGCATCCCGTTGCCGGGACACCGCAGCCGGATCCGAGCGCCGCGCCGCGTCAGTCATCCTCGACCGGGATGTCGACAGGCTGGTCGTCGAGCGCCGCGCTCGCCGCGTCGGCGTCGTACGAATCCGCAGCGCCTCCTGCGGTCATGTCGCTCTCCAGCAGGTCTGCGGGCTCGGGGACGTCGGCCGGAGGAGCAGGCGCGGGCTCCTGCACGACCACGGGGGTGTCGCCTCCCGCCTGCACGGCGGTGTCGACGGCCGTCCCGACCGCGGCGGTCGCGGCCTCGGGAACGTCGGAGTCGGGGTCTGCCGTGGCGGGGTCCGCGGTGGCGGCATCGGGCAGCGGAGCCTCGTCGGGGGCGTCGTCGGGTGCGACGTCGTCATCGGGCGTCCCGTCCGTGCCCGTCTGGTTGAAGCTGCCGGTGTTGGTCTCGTTCCCGACCGACACATCGCCTATCGTCACGTCGACATCCGAATCCACGACGGTCGCGTCGCCGCCGGCGGCGACGGCGTTGTCGCCGGAGGCGACCACCGCAGCCTGATCGAACACCTGGGTGACGTCGCCGCCCTCCGTCCAGATGTTCTGATTGACCGACTGGTCGAGAATCGTCGAGCGCGCGTCGATGTTCGTCGTGTACTGCTGGATCATCCGCACGATCTCGCGCACGGCCCCGTCGCCATGGGTGTCCACCGGCGGCGCCGGCGGGGGTGGCGGGGGAGTCGACTGATTGATGACGTGCGGATGGTCGACGATGACCGGTCTGACCGCTGCGACGTCGGCCATGCACACGTCCTCGAGTCCGTGCCGCGCCAGAGCGGCCTCGGGCGATGCCACGAAGCTCTCCGCGGCGTCGGGGTCGCGCAACAGGCTCAGGATGAACGCGATGAGCGCGTCGGCGATGGTCTCCACTGGCGATGTCATCTGCAGCCCCTTTCGACTTCGGCCGGATCAGCCGTCGCTGCTCCCCAGCAGCCAGGGTCCCGGGCAGCCGGGAACGATCGGTGAATCGCATGCTATGCGGGGCGGAACCCGCGCGGCATCGGGGGTTGGCCCGATACCCGTATAGGGGCTCACGGGGGTTGGGTCGCGCGCCCCGCGCCCGCGTCGTTCTCGCCGAGCAGAAGGCGCAGTCGCGCGAACATCTCCGAGCGCGACGCCGCGCCGAGACGACGGCGGATGTGCGCGATGTGGTGCTCGGCGGTGCGTGGCGAGATGAAGATCGTCTGGCCGATCTCGGCGTATGTCTTGCCCTGGAGCACGAGCCGCGCGACCTCGATCTCCCGGTCGCTGAGCACCTCTTCGGCCGCGGTGCGATCGACGGCGTCCGCGTCGCCGCCGGCGGTCGCCTCGGGTCGTCTGGTGCCGTCGGTGGGGTGCAGCTCTCGAGCGCATGCCAGCAGCTGGGCGGCGACCCTGCGGTCGGTGGTGCGGGCGGCGCCGTGACCGGCGAGCCGCGCGGCATCCCACATCAGCCCGACCGCGGCCAGCTCCTCGGCCGCGGTCATCACGACGTCCGCCGCCACGGAACCTGCGAGCACGTCCGTCCAGACGCGCCCCGCTTTGGCCATCCCCGCCGCCACTCGGCTGTGCGGCGCGGCGGCGACGAGCGCCTTCGCATGCGGTGTCAGCCGATCGGGCCGGCTGAGCAGGATGCCCTGCTGGATGACCGCCCAGTGCAGATGCGCCGTCCACAGCGGCGGGCTGCCCAGTCTCTCGACCATCTGCAGCGCTGCCCGCACCTGTGGCTCGACGCGATCCGCGTCGCCGGCTCTGGTGCCTGCGGTGATCAGCTCGGCGATCGGATGCAGGAGATACAGGTCGATGTCGGCGCGAAGCAGCACCGCTCTCGCCCGCTGCCAGGCGGCATCCAGCCCCGACGCGTCCTCGTATCTGCGGGCGAGGGCCACCCGCACCGCCTGAAGCAGGAGAGCATCGCGGGTCGCGAGCCGCGCGACGCCGGTCGCCTCGACGCGCTGAAGCAGCTCCCGCGCTTCGGCGGGATGTGCGCGCTGCACGGCCACCCAGGCGCTCCACAGCAGCAGCCGCGTGCGCGCCCAGGGGCCTCCGTGGTCACCGTCGATGGCCTCCTCCAAGACGGACTGCGCCGTGACCAGACGGCCGAGGTTCAGCGCGACGACCGCCGCGACCACCGCGGGGAGCTCGCACAGGGCATCGCTGCGCCCGGTTCTCGTGTACATCTCGGACGAGCGCACCAGATCCGCCAGCGCCGACTCCGTCGCATCCGGCCCCGTCGTCGCCTGCAGGCCGCTGCGCAGCAGCGCCGCCGACACGCCGATCGCGGTGGGCAGTGCGAGCGGCATCGACGGGGCGGGCGGGTTCGATTCGCCGACGCCGAGGGCGGCGATGGCGGCGTTCACGAGCGTCACCTCGTCTGCGGGCGGAA
>NZ_DAMDLU010000027.1:0-25073 GCF_032084865.1 Microbacterium sp. | reverse complement strand
CGGCGAGCAGCAGCCCGATCAGCGGGCGCAGCTCGTCGGGTGGCGCCGCCGCGAGCAGGCGCGCGAGCGCGTCGATCTTGGCCAGGCGGGAAGAGGTGGCCGAGACCTCATCGGTCGCCGCAAGCAGCTCGGAGAGCATCATCCCGGCATCCTCGCACCGGCCGCCGACATGGACGCAGGGGGTTGCGTCGCTTGATTCACTCCGTCGTGTGCGGGATGGGAAACGCTGGTGGGGGATGCCGGGAACCGGCGTTTTCCGTCTTCCGGCGTCGCGCCGGGTCAGCGTCCGCGGAACTCCGGCCTGCGCTTCTGCTGGAACGCGGCGAAGCCCTCGCGGTAGTCGTCGGCGTCGCAGAGCGCCGCCTGCGCGGCGTTCTCGAGGTCGACCGACTCCCACAGCGCCAGCCGCTCGTCGCGGATGCGCGCGATCAGCCGCTTGCTCGCCACGAACGCGGCGGTCGCGCCGCGGGCTGCGCTGCGCGCGGCATCCTCGGTCGCCGTCTGCACCTCGTCGTCGGGGAAGACGCGGGAGAAGAGACCGGATGCCACCGCCTCGGCGCCCGACATGAGCCGGCCGGTGTAGATGAGGTCGAGCGTCTTGTGGGCCCCGAGTCGCTCGGCGAACAGTGCGTGACCGCCGGAGTCGAGGGTGGCGCCGAGGGCGGCGAACGGCGAGCCGATCTTCGCCGACTCGGCGACGTAGACGACGTCGGTGGCGATGAGCAGCCCGAGACCGACACCCAGACACGCACCGTGCGCGACGGCGAAGGTCGGGACGGGGAACGCCGCCATGCGCTTCAGCAGCGGGGTGACGACGCCGCCGAGGTAGCCGATGACGTCGTCATCGCGCGGATCGACGCCGGAGATGTCGCGCCCGGCGCAGAACGCGCGCCCCTCGCCGCGCAGCACGAGGGCACGCACGCCGGTGCGTTCGGCCTCGTCGTAGGCCGCGCTCAGCTCGCGCAGGGCCGATTCGTCGAGGGCGTTGAGCCGCTCCGGCGCGTTCAGCGTGATCTGCGCGACGTCATCGGCGATGTGGATGTCGATCATGGCGGCTCCTGACTCGGACGCGTGGTCGGCGGCGGCTCACACGTCGTAGTCGACGACGAGGCGGTCGCTGGTGGGGTGGGACTGACAGGTGAGCACGTAGCCGCGCTCGAGTTCGTCGGGTTCGAGCGCGTAGTTCTCGGTCATCGTCACACTGCCCTCGAGCACCCGGGCGCGGCAGGTGCCGCACACCCCTCCGGAGCAGGCGAACGGGGCATCCGGCCGCACGCGCAGCGCTGCATTCAGCACCGATTCGTGCGCGTCGACCGGGCTCTCGACCCTCGACGAGACGCCGTCGAGGTTGATCTCGATCCGCACGGTCTTCTCGCCCTGGCGCACCTGCACCCGGCGGGGCCCCCGCTCGGCGACGGCATCCCCGGTGGTAAAGAGCTCGAAGCGCACGTGCTCGCCGGGCACGCCGATGTCGGCGAGCACCTCGCGGCACAGGTCGACGAGCGCGAACGGCCCGCACAGGAACCACTCGTCCACCGTCGACGGCAGGATCAGCGACTGCAGAATGGTGCGCAGCTTCTGCTCGTCGATACGGCCCGAGAGCACGGGGGCCGTGCGCTGCTCACGCGAGAGCACGTGGTGCAGCACGAGCCGGGTCGGATAGCGGTCTTTGAGGTCGGCGAGATCCTCGAGGAACATCACGTCGCTGGTCGACCGATTCGTGTACAGCAGGGTGAATCGCGTGGTGTCGGATGCCGTGAGCAGGGTGCGCGCGAGGGCCATCATCGGCGTGATGCCCGAGCCTGCGGCGATCCCGACGACGTGCGTGCCGTCGAGTGCTTCGAGTCCTGAGGTGAAGGTGCCCTGCGGGCTCATCACGTCGATCTCGAACCCGGGCGTCAGCTCGGTCTGTGCCCAGGTCGAGAACAGGCCGCCCTCGTCGCGTTTGACCGCGACGCTGAGGCTGGTGGTGCCGTCGCGCACCGGTTCGGGCGGGCGGCACAGCGAGTACGAGCGGCGCACTTCGGTGCCCTCGAGCTGCACCCGCAGCGCCACGTACTGCCCTGGCAGGTAGGCGTACTCGTCGGCGAGGTCGGCCGGCACGGCGAAGGTCACCTCGATCGCGTCGTCGGTGAGACGGCGCACGTCCGACACGGTGAGGGTGTGGAACCGCGCGCGGTGCCGGTCTGCAGTGATAGGCACGGCGTTCGCGTCGCGGGTGGCGGCCACGGGCATCCGGAACAGCGGCATCAGATCGCCCCCATCAGATCACCTTGAAGTGGTCGAACGGCTCCAGGCACGCGCGGCATTCGTACAGCGACTTGCACGAGGTCGAGCCGAAGCGCGACACCTCGCGGGTGTCGAGCGAGCCGCACCGGGGGCACTTCACCGCGAGGGTCACCCGGATGGGGCCCTCGTGATGGGCGGCGCGGCCGGAGGGCGGAGCGATGCCGTACTCGACGAGCTTGCGCTTTCCGTCGTCGCTCATCCAGTCGGTCGTCCAGGCAGGGGAGAGCACGAGGCGCACCTCGACGTCGGCGAAGCCCTCGGCGGTCAGCGCGAGGATGATGTCGTCGCGGATGGCGTCCATCGCCGGGCATCCGGAGTAGGTGGGGGTGATGTCGACCGTGACGCGCTCGCCGTCGACCCGCACGTCGCGCAGCACCCCGAGGTCATCGATGGTGAGCACGGGGATCTCGGGGTCAGCGACGGCGGCCGCGATCTCGCGCGCGCAAGCCGAGCGCTCGGCGAGGGTCACCATGTCGCCCCCGGATGCCGTCGGGCGAGCACCTGCATCTCGGCGAGCAGGTGACCGAATGGGGTCGCGTGCGAGCCGCGGCGGCCGCCGGCGCGGGATGCCTTCGCATCGGGCGTCATCAGGCCGGCCTCGGTGAAGACCGTGTCGATCACGGCGTCGAATCCCGCGCGCAGCGTCGACGGCCGCGCGGCGATCCCTTCGAGCCGGTCGATCAGCGGCTCGTCGCGGAACAGCTCGTCGACGTACGGCCACACGTCGGTCAGCGCACGGATCATCTTCTCGCGCGAGAGCTCCGTGCCGCCGGCCAGGCGCAGCACCCACTGCACGGCGTGGTCGCGGTGGTAGTCGACCTCTTTGAGCGATTTCGCGGCGATCGCGGCGAGGGTCTCATCGGACGACCCGCGCAGTGCCGAGTACAGCTCGTACATGTATGTCGATGCGATCAGCTGCCGGGCGATGGTCTGCGCGAAGTCGCCATTGGGCTGCTCGACCAGCCACGAGCTGCGGAACTCCGGTTCATCGCGGAAGTACGCCAGATCGTCCTCGGCGCGGCCGTCCCACGAGCCGGCGTAGCGCAGCAGCGAGCGGGCGTGCCCGAGCAGATCGAGGGCGATGTTGCCGAGCGCGACATCCTCCTCCAGTTCGGGAGCGCGCGAGATCCACGCGCCGAGCTGCTGCGAGAGGATCAGCGCATCGTCGCCCAGCCACAGGGCGTACTCGGCGACGTCGGCCGAGGGGGCGCGATTCTCGCCGCCGGTGAGTTCGGATGCGAGGTGGCGCTGTTCGACGGAGATGTGGATGTTCACAGGTGCGGCACCCCCTCGGATGCCGTGTAGTACGTGGCATGCCGGTAGTTCTTGCCCTCGGACGTCTCGAAGAAGGCATCCTTGGCATCCGGATCACTCGTCGTGATGGCATCCGCCGGAACCACCCAGATCGACACCCCTTCGCCGCGCCGCGTGTAGAGGTCGCGGGCGTTGCGCACGGCCATCTCGGCATCCGGAGCCACGAGCGATCCGACGTGCACGTGACTGAGGCCCCGGTTCGCTCGCACGAACACCTCCCAGAGGGGCCAGGCGGTCTGGGGCGCTGAGCCTGTCGAAGCGGTCATGACGCCATCTCCGTCCGCATCGCCTGCTTGCGGGCGTACTCCGCGGCGGCCTCGCGCACCCACGCGCCCTCGTCGTGCGCGGTGCGGCGGCGCTCGAGGCGTTCCGCGTTGCACGGACCGTTGCCCTTCAGCACCTCGAAGAACTCGTCCCAGTCGATCTCCCCCATGTCGTACTGCTGGGTCTCGTCGTTCCAGGTCAGGTCGGGGTCGGGCAGGGTGATTCCGAGGATCTCGGCCTGCGGCACGAGCATCCCGACGAAGCGCTGACGCAGGTCGTCGTTCGAGAAGCGCTTGATCTTCCACTTCATCGACTGCGCCGAGTTCGGCGACTGGTCATCCGGCGGGCCGAACATCGCCAGGCTCGGCCAGTACCACCGGTTCACGGCATCCTGCGCCATCTCGCGCTGCTCGTCGGTGCCTTGCATGAGCGCCAACAGGATTTCGAATCCCTGCCGCTGATGGAACGACTCCTCTTTGCAGATGCGCACCATCGCCCGCCCGTACGGTCCGTACGACGCGCGACACAGCGGCACCTGATTGACGATCGCCGCGCCGTCGACCAGCCAGCCGATGGCGCCCATGTCGGCCCAGGTGGGGGTGGGGTAGTTGAAGATCGACGAGTACTTCGCCTTGCCGTCGATCAGCTGGCGCATCATCTCCTCGCGTGTGGTGCCGAGGGTCTGCGCGGCAGAGTAGAGGTAGAGGCCGTGGCCGGCTTCGTCTTGCACCTTGGCCATCAGGATGGCTTTGCGCTTGAGGCTGGGCGCGCGGGTGATCCAGTTGCCCTCGGGCTGCATGCCGATGATCTCGGAGTGGGCGTGCTGCGAGATCTGCCGGATCAGCGTCTTGCGATACGCCTCAGGCATCCAATCGCGCGGCTCGATGCGCTGCTCGTTCGCGACCAGCTCGTCGAAGCGTCGCTCGTCATCGGAGAGGTCGCCCTCGACGAGGGAGAGGTCTGCGGGGCTGGTCATCATCGACTCCATCGGTTTACTGACCGTTCGTTTGGTAATTCTCGCACGCAGGAGTCGGGCGGGCAAGACGGGTGTCAGCGAGCGCGGCGCAACAGGGCGAGCAGCGCCTGTCCGTACGCCTCGGCGGATTCGGGATGCTCGAAACCGAGGCGTTCCCCGGCAATCTCGATCTCGACGACGAAGGCGTCGGTCAGCCGCTGCAGTGAGCGGAACGTGCCGCGCAGCAGCTCGCGCAGCTGATCCTCGCGCGGCAGCCAGATCGCCTCCGTCAGCTGCACGGCATCGAGCGCCCACTCGGTCGTGCCGTTGAAGGCGAGGTCGGTGCCCGACGGGGTCGTGCGTGCTTCGATCGTCATCTCGCTGACGGTGAAGATGTCGGCTTCGGCCTCGAGCTCGATCTCGTCGGGCAGGTCGAGCGCGAATCGATCGCCGCTGGCCGGATGCCAGACGAGTCCGTTCTCGCGCAGGGCTACGGCGAGCTCTCGGCTGATCATGCCTCTACGGTAGGCGACCGGCGGATGCCCAGGGCGGTGTCGGCGAGGTGCGGCAGAGTGGTGGACATGGCTGCACCGACCTCGACCGACATCCGCGATGCCGCGCTCGCCGCGCTGCGTGAGCTGGTCGGGCGTCCCGACGCGACGTTTCACGACGGGCAGTACGAGGCGATCGAGGCGCTGGTCGCCGATCACCGCCGTGCGCTCGTCGTGCAGCGCACCGGATGGGGCAAGTCGGCCGTGTACTTCGTCGCGACGCTGCTGTTGCGTCGGCAGGGGGCGGGGCCGACGGTGCTCGTCTCGCCGCTGCTCGCGCTGATGCGCGACCAGATCGCGGCGGCCGAGCGCGCCGGGGTGCGGGCCGTGGCGATCAACTCGACCAACGCGCACGAGTGGGCAGACGTGATCGCGCGGCTCGATCGCGATGAAGTCGACGTGCTGCTCGTCTCGCCCGAGCGGCTCAACAACCCCGCCTTCCGCGAGAACCAGCTGCCTGCCCTGGTGCGTCGGATCGGGATGCTCGTGGTCGACGAGGCGCACTGCATCAGCGACTGGGGGCACGACTTCCGCCCCGACTATCGTCGCCTGCGCGAGCTGATCGCCGAGATGCCGGCCGGCGTTCCGGTGCTGGCGACGACGGCGACGGCCAACAGTCGCGTGGTCGCCGATGTGGCCGAGCAGCTCGGTGGCACGTCGCCGGCGGATGCCGGGGTTCTGACCATCCGTGGGCCGCTGGCGCGGGCATCGCTCCGCCTCGGGGTGCTGCAGCTGCCCGGGTCGGCGCAGCGGCTGGCCTGGCTGCTCAGCCACCTGAACGATCTGCCCGGCTCGGGCATCATCTACGCGCTCACGGTGTCGGCCGCGGTCGACACCGCGCGGCTGCTGCGCGAGCAGGGGCACGCGGTGCGTGCCTACACCGGGCAGACGGATGCCGACGAGCGCGAGGAGTCGGAGGGCATGCTCAAGCGCAACGAGGTCAAGGCGCTCGTCGCCACCAGCGCGTTGGGGATGGGGTTCGACAAGCCCGACCTCGGCTTCGTCGTGCACCTCGGCGCCCCGTCGTCACCCGTCGCCTACTACCAGCAGGTCGGCCGTGCCGGGCGCGCGAGCGACAGCGCCGACGTTCTGCTGCTGCCCGGCGTGGAGGATCGCGACATCTGGCACTACTTCGCCACCGCGTCGATGCCCGACCGCGAGCGCGCCGAGCGCGTGATCGCGGCGCTGGGCGATCAGCCGCTGTCGACTCCGGCGCTGGAGGCGATCGTCGACATCCGGCGCACGCCCCTCGAGCTGCTGTTGAAGGTGCTCGATGTCGACGGTGCGGTGCGGCGGGTGCAGGGCGGCTGGGTCGCGACCGGTCAGCCCTGGGTGTACGACGCCGAGCGGTACGAGCGCATCGCCGCCGAGCGCCGCGCCGAGCAGCAGCACATGATCGAGTATCAGCAGACCGACGGCTGTCGCATGGAGTTCCTGCAGCGCTCGCTCGACGACGACACGGCTGCTCCCTGCGGTCGCTGCGACAACTGCGCCGGGCCGTGGTTCCCGGCCGAGATCGGCTCGGATGCCGGGGTTGCGGCTTCCGGTGCGCTCGACCGCGTCGGCGTGCCGATCGAGCAGCGCAAGCAGTGGCCCACCGGCGGTGACCGGGTGGGCGTTCCGGTGAAGGGGCGCATTCCCGCCGACGAGCAGGCGGGGGAGGGGCGCGCGCTGGCGAGGCTCACTGACCTCGGCTGGGGAGGCGCGCTGCGGCAGATGTTCGCCGCCGGGGCTGCGGATGCCGAGGTCACTCCTCAGATTCTCGAGGCGTGCGTGCGAGTGCTCGCCGGCTGGGGCTGGGAGCGGCGACCGGTGGCCGTCGTCGCGATGCCGTCGCGTTCGAAGCCGCTGCTCGTCGATTCGCTGGCACGGGGGATCGCCGGCATCGGCCGGCTGCCGTACATCGGTGCCCTGGACGTCGCGAACGGCGGGCCGAGCGGTGAACCGGGCGGCAACAGCGTGTTCCGTCTCGCGGGTCTCTGGGAGCGTTTCAGCGCCGACGGCCTCGCGGTGCCGGACGGGCCGGTGCTGCTCGTCGACGACCAGGCCGACAGCCGCTGGACGCTCACGGTCGCGGCCCGCGAGCTGCGCCGGGCCGGCGCGAGCGAGGTGCTGCCGTTCGTGCTGGCGCTGCGCGGCTGAGCCCACGCGGACCGCTGTCATGGACGAGCCGCGCGATGTCTTTCCGGGCGACCGGCGCTTTCGGCTGCGACGGGCCGCATGAGACAGCCCGCTCGGCGCGACGTCTCGTGTGCGAAAGCTCGTCTCAGGGAGTCTCCTCAGCTTCCGGAAAACTTTCTCGGAAAGTTTTTCTGATCTGGGGAAAACGACGGGGTGAATGTCGGTGGCCCTCGTCAGAATGGAGGTATGAACAGCCCCGCCGATGCACTCGCTCAGGTTGCTGTCGACCTGCGCGATCTGCTGTCAGGCGACGCGCTTGCGGGGCTGTCGGATGCGGAGCGCGCGGAAGCGCTCGCGGGCCTCGGGGAGATATCGCGGCTGGCTGATGCGGGCATCGTCGAGACGGTGGCTACTGCCGACACCGAATTCGGCCATCGATTCGGATGCCGGGGCATGAACGAGATGCTCCGTCGGGCGGTGCTGGTCGACGCGCCCTCCGCAGCGCGGATCATCCGGGCGGCGGAGGCGGTGCAGCGTGAGACGAATCTGGTGTCGGGGGAGCGGATGCCGGCCCGCTGGCCCGCTATGCGCGAGGCGCTGCTCGACGGTGCCGTCGGCGTCGCAGGCCTGCTCGCGGCGGTCTCGCCGCTGGAGCAGGCGAGGGATCGCATCACCGCGGAGCAGCGGATGTGGGCCGACGCCAACCTCGCGGCGTTCGCCTGCGGTGACGACCTCCCCGGCGACCACGACGATGCCGATCACGATGATCGCAGGCAGGCGCCGCGAGCATCGGCGGACGACCTGAAGCAGTTCGCGTCCGCCCTCGCCATCGCCCTCGACCCGGACGGCGCTGAGCCGTCAGACCAGCGCGCGCAGGCGCGCCGAGGGTTCACGATCGGCCGGGTGCGCGACGGTCTCCACCCCGTGCGGGGAGGCCTCACCCCTGAGCTGGCTGCGCAGTTCCAGCTCATCGACGACGCCTACAATAACCCGAAGGTCGGCGGCGCTCCAGACACCGGCGTCCGCTTCACCTTCGACGACGACCCCTCCAGCGACGACGAGTTCAACACCGACCCCCGCAACGTGATCGATCCGCGCACCCCTGCGCAGAAGCGACACGATGCGCTCGCCGCCGCTCTCGGCATCGCCGCCCGACACAGCGAGATGCCTTCGCTCGGCGGTGCAGCCCCGACTCTGGTCGTGCACGTCGACGCCGCAGATCTGGCGGCAGGCACCGGCTGGGCAACCCTGCCCGGATCCGAGACCGCTGTTCCGCTGCACGTCGCGACCCACACCGCCTGCACCGGAGCCGTGCAGCG
Organism: Microbacterium sp.; assembly: GCF_032084865.1. Classification (GTDB taxonomy): domain Bacteria; phylum Actinomycetota; class Actinomycetes; order Actinomycetales; family Microbacteriaceae; genus Microbacterium. The sequence continues at coordinate 16,260 of NZ_DAMDLU010000027.1, read as the reverse complement.
CGTGCTGTTCGACGAAGGCCGCATCGTGGGGATCACGACCACCGACCGCGTGTTCACCGTTCACCAGCGCCGGGCGATCGTCGCCAGAGATCAGGAATGCCTGATTCCCGGATGCCATGTCCCGGCGACCTGGTGCGAGATCCACCACGTGGTCGAGCACGCCCGGGGTGGCCCGACGCACACCGACAATGGCGTGCCGCTCTGCTGGTGGCATCACCGATCGCTCGGCCAGTCGGGCTGGGAGATCCGCATGAACGGCGGTCTCCCGCAGATCCGCGGACCGGCCTGGTGGGACGCCGAGCAGAAGTGGCGCACGCCGAGACTGTCCACCCTTTATGCGCGTCGCCGCCGGAAGCAGCGGCAGCGGCAACGTGACGCGGTGATGCGGGAGTAGCAGCGCGAGCCCTCGAGCAGTGCTGCGACTCAGTCGGCTTGGCTGCATTCGCTCGTGGAGTTCAGCGTGATTCGTGCCTGACCGTCGGAGCCGCGGGCGGCGATATTGATCACTGTCAGATCCCGGGCCACGACACGGATACGAAAGTTGTCGCGGGAATCGAGGGTTCGGATTCGCACCACCCATCCGTCCGCTTCCGGGAGCGCTTCTTCGAGGTCCGTCAGCCATGCGACGCGGTCGAGGTCAGGGTCGATATGAAGGATTCGCCGAACCCGCGCCTGGTCGCCATGCTGCTCCAGAGGGCACGGTTGTTCAGCAACGTCTTCCGAACGCTCAAGGATGCTGCTCGCACTCAGCGACTCCTCGATCCGATCGAAGTGCGACTCGATCTTCGCTGTCGCCGCTTCCACCGTGGGTGGTCTCGGATCGGGCAGTGCGAGGGTCATGATCCACATTGCGGCCACGAGCACGCCGATCCCGGTCGCCATCAGAAGCAACTGCTTCTTCGGGCCGAGTCGGGATCGGTCGGGCATCCCGTGATGCTATCGGCTGGCGGTGCTCGAAGAGTGTGCCAGCCGGCGGGGCGGGGGACGAGCGGGGCAGTTGGAGAGCGAGAGATCAGCGTTCGATGCTGAGTGTCGCGCTGGCTCGGAGGCGAACGGCAGGAAACTGTTCAGGCGAGTGACAGGAAGAGCTTCTCCAGCTCGGCGGGAGAGGCGACATCGTCGGCGTCGGGATCGGTGAGGCACTCCCGCAACGCGGTCGAGATGACGAGGAACCCAGCTCGGTCGAGTGCTTTTGAGACGGCGGATAGCTGCTGCACGACGTCGCGGCAGTGCGCGTCTTCTTCGACGGCCGTGATCACCGCGGCCAGCTGGCCGTGGGCTCGCTTGAGGCGGTTGATGACCTTGCGCTTGGCCCCGGGGTCGTGGCCGAGTGGATCACTGCTGACGAGAGTGTCGCTCATGGGGGTCCTTCCGTCGAGTTGACAATCACTATACCCCCTGGGGTATCTTGATCTCGCCGGGATTATACCCCCAGGAGTATCCACGACGCGAGGAGTGCGCCACGTGTGCGGAAAGACGACATGGACCGGGTGCGGCGAGCACGTGGCATCCGTGCGCAAGTCCGTGCCCGCATCGGATTGGTGCAACGGCAGCCATACCCGAGGCGAGGTGCAGGCCGCGCAGTCGCAGCGGGGCGGCTTCTTCGCCCGTCTGTTCGGACGGTGATCGGCGATGGCGACTGTTGATCTGACCACAGAGAATTTCGAAAGGCTGACCCACGCCGAAGGCATCGTGCTGATCGACTTCTGGGCCGAATGGTGCGGCCCGTGCAGAGCGTTCGCCCCGGTCTTCGAGGCCGCGTCCGAGAGACGCACCGATGTCGTCTTCGGGAAAGTCGACACCGAGGCGGAAACCGATCTGGCATCCGCTCACCGCATCACCTCCATCCCAACCCTGATGGTCGTCCGCGACGGCATCCTGGTATACCGGCAGCCGGGAGCTCTCCCGGAACCGCAGCTCGAGCTGCTCATCGACAAGGCCCGCGACCTGGACATGGACGTCGTCCGCCGCCAGCTCGCCGGCGACACAAGCATCTGAAAGGACCTCACACCATGTGCGCACGAATCACCTGCTCCTCCTGCGGCAAGCCCACGTGGGACGGCTGCGGCCAGCACATCGAACAAGCCCTCGCAGACGTTCCCGAATCCGAGCGCTGCAGCTGCGCTCAGTGAGCCGACGTCTGAGTGACCGAGCCTCGCAGCCCGCCTCACCGCCCTCACCCCACCACACGGAAGGACGCACGTGCGTCGCCTCGCCCTCATCGCCCTCACTGTCATCACCGCAATCGCCCTCACCTCCTGCGCCGGAACATCCGCACCCCGAGAGGACATCGATCCTGACGCGGTCATCATCGACGTTCGTACTCCGGCCGAGCACGCGACGGGTCATCTCGAGGGGGCTCTTCTTCTCGATGTGACAGGCGGCGACCTCCAAGCCGCTCTACCCGATCTCGACCCGGAGGCCCCTTACCTCGTCTACTGCAGATCGGGTAATCGGGCAGAAGCGGCCATCGACCTGATGAGGCAGGCCGGGTTCACCGACCTCCGCAACCTCGGATCGCTGGAAGATGCCGCCAGAACAACGGGCCTTCCTGTCGTACAGCCCTGAGACGTACGTGCTCGCCCCCCGAGCGCGTACCCGCGCGCATCAGCGCGCGCCGGCGTCGCTCGAGCCGAGCTCGCGATGCACGGTCGGGCCGGGTCACCCCAGAGGCCCGCCCCGACCGCCCCGGTCTCACTCACGCGACGATCCGCAGTCGATCTCCATCGGGAGCTGTCCGCCGCCGACGATCGGTTGCGGTGGGAGGCCTCCGATCCTGCGGTGGTGCACCTGAGACGTCGGGCGCCAGAGGGCTCCGGGGCGAGTCGGCTGCCGAAAACGATCGTTTTCGGCTATCTGGCTCACGAGCCCGGGATTCGGTTTCCAGAAACGTGCGCCGTAACGATCTTTCGGCAGGCGTATTCGGCGAGAGCCGGGGGGATTCGACCCTCGGCGTTAGCGGCCTGTCGCCTCATCGAGGGCGTCGGTCAAGTCGCTGAGCTGGGTGAGCTCGAGTAGTGGTTTCGCGGTGCCTGGACGCATGCGAGCACTCGAATGCCGTGGTCATCATCCCGGTCGACAGTGACGCGGACGAGCCCGTATGGAGTGGCGGTGCCAACGTCGACGAGACGACGGCGGATGTCGTCACGTGGCTCAGTGACGACACGAACCCTGCACGTCGGCCGGCGCTCGTCGACATCCGGCAGTTCTCGCCGACCCGACTAAACCGACACGAGCTGGAAGAAGAGGTCGAGCGGGGGCGGTGACGCGTCGCATGCAGGCCGACACAGCTGGCGCGAGTACATGCGCACGAGGAATCGAACTGCTTGCGCTTCACCGGTCCGGGCACTTTCGAATCTGCCGCGACTCAGCGAACGAGGCGGGCGATCGCCTGAGACGCTTCCCGCACCTTCTCTTCGGCGATGTCGCTGCCGGCGCGAGCTGCATCTGCTACACAGTGGCGCAGGTGGTCTTCGAGGAGCCCGACGGCAACGCTCTGCAAGGCGCTGGTCAGTGCGGAGATCTGAGTGAGGATGTCAATGCAGTACTTCTCGTCCTCGACCATGCGGTGGATGCCGCGTGATTGTCCTTCGATGCGCTTGAGGCGAGCAAGGTAGCGGGCTTTGTCCGTGATGTACCCGTGCTCTGTCTGGTTGCAGGATGTTGTAGCGACGGTGGTATCAGTCATCTGGATCTCCGGCGGTTGTGGTCAGCGGTTCTGGATGACGCGGGTTGTGGTGTCGGGGCGGAGGTCGAGTCGGCGCAGCAGTTGAGCGTTGAGAGCGACGACGATGGTGGATAGTGACATGAGGATCGCTCCGACCGACATCGGGAGCACGAATCCGATGGGGGCGAGGACGCCGGCGGCGAGGGGGACGGAGATGATGTTGTATCCGGCAGCCCACCAGAGATTCTGCTTCATCTTCCGGTACGAAGCCCGTGACAGTTCGATCACGGAGAGTACCGAGCGGGGGTCGTCGCTTGCGAGGATGACACCAGCCGACGCGATCGCGACATCTGTGCCCGCACCGATCGCCAGCCCAACGTCGGCCTGCGCGAGGGCAGGAGCGTCGTTGACGCCGTCGCCGACCATTGCGACCTTACGGCCCTCGTTCTGGAGTTGTTGGACCTTGGCGGCCTTGTCCTCCGGGCGTACTCCGGCGAAGACGCGGTCGATGCCGAGATCTTGCGCGACAGCCCGAGCCACGGCATCCGCATCGCCGGTGATCATCACGACCTGCACGCCGAGCGCGTGGAGGGCGTCGACGGCTTCCCGGGACTCCGAACGCACCTCGTCGGCGAGCTTCAGGGCTCCGACGACGCGGCCGTCCTGGATGACATGGAGGATGATCGCGCCATCCGCACGCCACTGATCGGCGACCGGGAGCTCGTCGGCGTTCTCCTCGGTGAGCAGGTGCGGTCCACCGACTCGGATGATATTCCCCTCAACGGTCGCCGTAACGCCCACAGCAGGTGACGAGGTGAACTCGACGCTTCGGGGGACGGTGAGCTTCCTGTCGGCGGCCGCGCGGACGATGGCCTTCGCGAGCGGGTGCTCGCTGTCGGCCTCTGCGGCGGCCGCCAGCGCGAGCACCCGGTCAGGGTCGGCGCCATCGGCAACGGAGACCTCGGAGACGACGGGCTCGCCCTTGGTGAGGGTGCCGGTCTTGTCGAACAGCACTGTATCGACGGTTCGCATGCTCTCGAGCGCGAGCCGGTCCTTGACGAGAACGCCGCCCCGGGCGGCGCGTTCGGTGGCGATGGAGACGACCAGCGGGATGGCCAGGCCCAGTGCGTGCGGGCAGGCGATGACGAGCACCGTGATCGTGCGGATGACAGCAGCGTCGGGGAGACCGATGAGCGTCCAGACGATCGCGGTTATCGCCGCAGCACCCAGGGCGAACCAGAACAGCCATCCGGCGGCGGTGTCCGCGAGGCGCTGTGCGCGGGACGAGGAGCTTTGCGCTTGGGTGACGAGACGTTGGATGCCGGCGAGGGTCGTGTCGTCGCCGGTCGCGGTGATCTCGACGCGAAGCCCGGAATCGGTGGCAACGGTGCCGGCTGTGACGTGGTCGCCGCTGCCGCGTTCCACGGTGCGGGACTCGCCCGTGACCATGGACTCGTCCATCGAAGCCCGTCCGTCGACGATGCGCCCGTCGGCGGGGACACTGCCACCCGGCCGTACGATGACGACGTCGCCGACGACGAGATCGGTCGGTGAGACCGTGACGACCTGGTCATTCTCGACGCGCTCTGCCTCATCGGGGAGAAGAGCGGCGAGTGAGTCCAGGGCGGAAGTCGTCTGGGCGAGGGAGCGCATCTCGATCCAGTGCCCGAGAAGCATGATGACGATGAGGAGGGCGAGCTCCCACCAGAAGTCGAGTTCGTGATGGAGCACGCCGAGCGTCGCGCCCCAGGAGGCGGCGAACGCGACGGTGATCGCGAGGCCAATGAGCAGCATCATGCCGGGCTTGCGAGCGCGGAGCTCGCTGACTGCACCGACGAGGAACGGCTTTCCACCCCACGCGTACATGACAGTGCCCAGCGCCGGGGATACCCAGGACAGACCCGGAATATCGGGGAGGGTGTAGCCGAGGATCATCGAGAACATGCCCGACAACGCGACCGTGGGGACGGCGAGGACGAGCATGATCCAGAACAGGCGACGGAACTGCCCGACGTGGTCGCCATGGCCTGCATGACCGCCGTGTCCAGCGTGGGTGTTGTGACCGGAGGGCGCGTTGTCGCTTCCGTGGTCTCTGTGACTGTGCGCGGCCGCGTCTGACTGCGGTGCATGCGCCATTGCTTGATGTCCCGCGTGCGCATCGTGGTCAGTTTCGGTCGTCACTGCGGGGGTCGACGCCGCGTGGTCGTGGTGGGCGTGGGTGTGCTCCGCGCCGTCGTTACGCGAGTGGCTCATGGGCCTATCCTCCTCGGAATTGAGAACCGTGGGGCTGACTTGTCTGGCGTGCCCCGCACCGTGAAACGGTGTCAGGCAGCAGCGGTGGCGTACTTAGCCGGGTCGGCGTCGAACGCGGGCCCGCATCCAGCGCAGCAGAAGTAGTACCGGGTGCCGTCGTAATCGCGGTACAGGCCAGCAGCTTCTGCATCCGCCTTGATGACGGTGCTGCCTACCATCACAGGACATTCGGCGAGATCTTCCGCGGGCGGGGTGAGGAGATCCTTGCGTCCTTCGGCGTCGACGGAACCGTGGCTGTTGCGGCTGCAGCAGGATCCAGTGGAGTCTGACATGTTTTGTTCCTCTTTCTCTCAAACACCGGAGTGCGGCGTCGGTATGCCTAACGATATACCCCCTGGGGGTATTCCGCACTAGGATATACATGGCGGCGCTGAAGGATCAGGGCGGGCGGCCGCATAGATCGTGGTGTTAGCATCCTGCACGGAATGGAGGAGGCCGAGTATGCACGTCGCAGTTCGTGGCGCACGTCCGCAGTTGTCGTTGCGCGCGTTGTTGATGCTCGGCGGGGCCACGCTGATGGTTATCGTCGGCTTGCTGGCGATGCACACCTTCACCTCCGAACCTGCGGGACACGGATCCGTCGGACTCACCCACTCCGCAGCCGGGGAGGAGCACGCCACCGTAGCGGCGTCAACCGTCGCGAGCGAGTCCACCGCGTGTGAGGGTGCGTGTCATGTGAACACCGGACATGGGCAGGGTCACAACGAGATGCTGATTGCGTGCGTGCTGGCGTTGCTTGCCGGTCTGCTTCTCCTCCTCCCTCCGATATTGATTCAGCGTCACCGGCTGCCCCCTCACCGTGCTGTAAGCCTGGTGAGGTGGGAAGCGATCGGGATCCTTCCCCGGGCACCCTCGCTGACGTTCCTTTCGATAAGTCGCACCTGAGTAGTCGCCGCCGACCCTGATGGGTCGGATTCCTGGCGCCGTCTGGCGCCATCATTTGCGAACCCTCACACGACGTATCGAAGGAACAACCATGAATAAGAAGATTCCCGTTGCTGTCAGTACGGGTGTACTGACCCTTGCACTGGTTCTCACCGGCTGCGCTGACAACAGCACGGCACCGTCCAGCGAATCCACCTCCCCGTCTCAGTCGTCGTCGACTTCGGCAGCGAACGAGGCTGACGAGATGTTCGTCACGATGATGATCCCTCATCACGAGCAGGCGATCGAGATGGCCGACATGCTGCTAGCTAAAGACGGTGCCGACGCACGCGTGGTGGAACTTGCCGAGCAGATCAAGGCGGCGCAGGGCCCCGAGATCGACAAGATGCTCGGATGGCTCGAAGACTGGGGTGTGGAGTACGACCCCGACTCCATGGGAGGCATGGATCACGGTTCGATGGGCGGTGACGACAGCATGATGTCCGAAGAGGACATGACCATGTTGGAGAGCGCGGATGCTGTCGAGGCGAACAGCCTGTTCCTGGAGCAGATGATCGTGCACCACGAAGGTGCCGTCGACATGGCGCAGACGGCGCTTGATGATGCGCAGAACCCGGACGTCCTCGAGCTCGCGCAACAGGTGATCGACGACCAGACGGCGGAGATCGCCACGATGCAGGAACTCCTCGGCCAGCTGTAGGAATCCTCCGGGCGGGCCGGTATCCGATCGTCCCGCCCGGACCTGTCATCCGTGCTGCCCCATTGCGGCAGCAGTCAGACGTCGGCGTGCTCTTGTTGCGCGTCGTGAAGCCAGGCCCGCTTGAGGCCACTAACGGAAACCATCATGAAACGCTCACTCCTTCTCGCAACCGTCACTGTGACCGTCCTGGCGGCTGTCGCCACCGGATGCACCGCGACACCGCTCGGCAACCCGGACTCAGCTCCCCGCATCGACCACATCCACGGCATCGCCCAAGATCCCCGGGGCGATGATCTGCTGGTGGCCACGCACAACGGAATCTTCACTCTCACACCAGATGGGGATATCTCCGGCCCGATCGGCGGTCACGCCTTCGACGCCATGGGATTCACGGTCTCGGGAGACGCGCTGTTCGCCTCCGGGCATCCCGGCGAAAAGACCCCGGCCGAACTCGGATCGCCCAACCTCGGCATCATCCGCAGCGACGACTACGGGAACACTTGGTCGCCTATTGCTCTCAACGGAACCACCGACTTCCACATCCTCACCGCGGCCCCGGACGGCACCCTCTACGGCGTCCCCTCTAGCCAAGTGAACCTGCTCACCAGCACAGACGAGGGAAACAACTGGACGGAGCGTGCGTCCCTCGGCGCCGCTGATCTCGCGGTCACCGAATCCGGTTTGTACGCTGCAGCCGAAGAAGGCGTTCTCTTCAGCAGCGACGGCGGTAACACATTCACTCCAGTCGACGGAACACCTGTGCTCTACGCGCTGGATGCTCGCACCGATGGCACTCTTCTCGGCGCAGGCACCGATGGCGTCCTGTGGACAGAGGATGAAAATGGAACCTGGCATCAGCTCGAATCCCTCCAAGGCGCCGTTCAAGCCCTCACGGTCATCGACGACCGCGTCATCCTCGTCGATGACCGGGGCATCGTTGAAGTCTCACCGGACAGCACCACTGTGCTGAGTCCCGCCCAATAACGCGGGCGCAAAGACCTGTGCCCAAGGATTCCTCGTGAAAGCGCCCAAGAACCCCTTTCGGAACCTCGTGTTGTTCGTCATCGTGGCGACGGTCGCCGTTGCTCTCCTCGCCGCTGCTAGTTTTCTCGCCATTGGAGCGATCTTCTGATGACCCCCACCGGCTCCAGATCCCCCTTCGACTCGATGCACCATCTGACGGCCGTGCACTCGTCCTCACCCGGCGCGCCTTCGCCTCGCAGTCCCGCGGAGCGGACGCATCGAAGGCTCGTGCGTCTTGGATATATGCTCTTGATCTGCGGTCCAGCCCTCGCGCTCGCGCATCTGATCAGTGATGCCCAATCGACCGACGTCGCTTGGTGGACGTACACGATCGCCAGCTTTGACATCGCCGTAATCATGGTCATTGTCGCCCTGGCTCTGATCCTTCGAGCTCCACCCAGTCACGCTGCAGAAACGGAATAATCGTCACCGCACAGTAATCGCTGCGACGATGATCTGCCGCTGAAATACCATGCCCTCCCGGGGTGTTCAACGGGGTGCCCGGGAGCGAGGTGCGGTCGTAGTTTAAAGACTCCACAATGACGAGAGGAGCCACTATGACTGTCGCGGCTATGACTGTCGCGGCGGAAATGCTCCGCACCTACCCGAAGGACCTTGGCCAGGCTGACCGGAAGGTGCTGGTGGAGTGTATCGAGGCGTGCGTTGAGTGCGCGCAATCATGCACCGCATGCGCCGACGCGTGCCTGAGCGAGGAAATGGTTGCCGAGCTGACGAAGTGCATCCGCACGAACGTGGACTGCGCCGACCTCTGCGAAACCACCGGACGCATCCTGTCCAGGCACACCGGGTACGACGCCAACCTCACCCGCGCAACCCTCGAAGCGTGCCGCACGGCATGCGCGAGCTGCGCCGACGAGTGCGAGAAGCACACGATGCACGAACACTGCACGGTGTGTGCTGCGGCCTGCCGGCGATGCGAAGATGCCTGCGCCGCGCTCCTCGCAACCCTCTGAATAGCCACCTCGACGGCGTCGTGCAGTTCTTCGCTACCCGCATCAATCCAGTGATGCCCGTTGACCAGGCCGAAGCAGACTAGCGAGCGCTCTTACCCCACACGTCGTCATCAATCGCGCTACCGCGCAACGAACCGAGACGACAGGTGAGGAATATGTCGAAGGACGCGCACGAAACAAATGGACGACAAGCAGGGGCGAAAAAGCACGGATCGCTGACGATGTACTTGCGATTCGCGGCGATGATTCTCACCGGCATGGTCGTGATGTATTGGACGATGTTCGCTGGAGTGTGGGAATGGGGGCACATACGCTTCAGCGAAAGCCGCGTCTTCATGGCGCTCACTATGGGCGGCGCCATGGGGCTGGTCATGCTGGCCTGGATGCTCAACATGTACAAGCACAGGAAAGCGAACATTGCGGTCATCATCGTCAGCGTTCTCCTCCTCGGAGGAGGCATCGCCCTCGACCGCAGCGAGATCACCGTCGACGACACCGCGTACATGCGCGCAATGATTCCGCATCACTCGCTCGCGATCACCCGATCCGAGCGAGCACAGCTGCAGGATGTCCGCGTCTGCGAACTTGCGGTTGAAATCAGCGAAGCGCAGCGCCGGGAGATCCTCGAAATGGACTGGCTCATCGCCGACATCGAAAGCAACGGCCTCGCGCTGACGGCCGAGGACGCGCAAGACCGACCCGTTCCAGACTTCGAACGGGCAGCCGACCGCCAGTGCTCGGACGACGGATGACGATTGGTAGCGATAATCGATCGATCATGGCTTGTGCTCCGAGAGCCTGCCGGAAACGATCGTTTACGGTGAGGTCAGGTGTCGTGCGCTTTCGAGGGTGCCACTAACGTTCGCCGGAAGCGCGTTTCGGCAGGCGCTTTCGGCAGCTCCCGTTGATCGCCGGCGGACGGAAAAAGTCGATGCCTACCCGTCGAACACCTCACCACTAGCAAATGCGACATCCTCGGCTAAGAGTTCCACGAGGGGTGTTGGACACTTCGTGAGGATGTCTCGTTCTGCTGACGGCATTGGCTGCGAGCGAAAATCGGCCCTCACGTCGTAGCAGGTGTAAACCTCGCTTGGCCCGTTGTAGGCATAGCCATCATCGGTCGGGATGGCCGGTCGTGGTCCTGAGGCGATGAACACCGAGACGTGAGCGGAGGCATCCGTCGAAGAGATGTTGTAGAGGACGATGCCGCCCTGCTCGATCTCGAACTCAGCCGCTGAGGGGGCGTCGCCATCCCACCGTGCGCCAGGAAGGGTGTCGAGGTAAGCCGTCGGACCATCGACTGGGGGACTGTAGAGACGCTGGGATAGAGGATCTTCGAAGGATGCGACTTGTCGCCAGAGCACACCATCTATTCCGCTGGGATAGCCATGGTATTCGACAGCGCATCCTGTGAATGTTGTCGTCGCCACGATTGCGCAGAGGAACATCGCGCCCGCTCTGCCCTTCCGCCTCATCTCCACGCTCTCACTCTCTCACTCCGAAGCTCGAGAAATGTCGGAGATGTGGTTCAACGGGATCCCCCGGAGAATAGGCGCGATCGCAGCCGAAATCGATCATTTGCGGCGCGGTGAGTGAAGGCACACCAGATCGAATGCCAGAAACGTGCGCCGTAAGCGGGTTTCGGTAGGCGTATTCGGTGGGGTGTGAGCCGGATGTACTTACACCCAGGCCCCAGAGATGTCGCCTGGGGTGAAGCCGTTCCAATAGGTCATCAATCACTGTATAGTTCAGTGTGTGCTGACTATTTCCTCACGCCTCGATGTCATGAACCGGCTCGGCCGGGCCATGGCCGATCCCACGCGTTCCCGAATCCTAATGTCTCTGCTCGGTGGACCGAGCTACCCGGCTGTGCTCTCTCGTGAGCTGGAGCTGACGCGTTCGAACGTGTCGAACCATCTCACCTGCCTGCGTGACTGCGGGATTGTGGTTGCCGAGCCGGAGGGTCGCCAGACTCGTTACGAGATCGCCGACCCGCATCTTACGGCTGCGCTCGTCGCGCTCGTGGACGTGACGCTGGCGGTCGATGAGCACGCGCCGTGCGTGGACTCTGCGTGCACGGTGGCTGGCTGCTGTGGGACGGGGGCGGACGCGTGAGCGCGGCGTGTGGCTGCGAGCACGAGCCTGCCCAGCCTGCCACTGCGGCGGAGGATGAGACCGAAGAGGTTGTGCGGCCCTGGTGGAGGGACCGTGGGATCATGGTGCCGGTCTTCTCCGGTGTCGCATTCCTGGCCGGTCTGATCCTTGAATGGTCCGGCCTCGAGATCCCGGCGCTGGTGTTGTTCTGGGCCGGTCTGCTCCTCGGTGCGTCGACGTTCACGCCCGGCGCGATCCGGAAACTGTTCAAGGGCAAGCTCGGTATCGGGCTGCTGATGACGATCAGCGCGATCGGCGCGGTCATCCTCGGCTACGTGGAGGAGGCTGCGGCTCTGGCGTTCTTGTACTCGATTGCTGAGGCGCTCGAGGACAAAGCGATGGACCGTGCCCGGGGCGGGCTGAGGGCGCTGCTGAAGCTCGTGCCGGAGACAGCGACCGTGCTGCAGAACGGCGTCTCTGCGCAGGTGCCCGCGAGAGAGCTGACGGTCGGCCAGGTCATGGTGGTCCGTCCCGGCGAGCGGATCGCAACCGACGGGATCGTCCGTTCTGGCCGCTCCAGCCTGGACACCTCGGCGATCACCGGGGAGTCGATCCTCGTCGAGGTCGAGCCCGGCGATGCGGTGTCGGCCGGTGCGATCAACAGCGCCGGCGCGCTGGAGGTCGAAACGACCGCTGCGGGCACCGACAACTCGCTCACCACGATCGTGGAGCTGGTCGAGAAGGCGCAGACCGAGAAGGGCGAGCGTGCACGTCTCGCGGACAGGATCGCCCGCCCGCTCGTACCCGGCGTTCTGATCCTCGCAGCGCTCGTCGCGATCATCGGGTCGCTGCTGGGCGATCCAGAGGTGTGGATCACCCGCGCGCTTGTCGTGCTGGTCGCCGCTTCTCCGTGTGCGCTGGCGATCTCGGTGCCGCTGACGGTCGTCGCCGCGATCGGCGCAGCAAGCAAGTTCGGCGTGATCATCAAGTCCGGCGCCGTCTTCGAGCGCTTCGGCACGGTCCGCCACGTCGCGGTCGACAAGACCGGCACCCTCACCCGCAACGAACCTGCGGTCACCGCGGTGCTCACTGCGAACGGCGTGACCGAGACACAGGCGCTGGCCTGGGCGGCCGCACTGGAGCAGCACAGCACGCATCCCCTTGCCTCTGCGATCACCGCCGCGGCCCCGGGCACACCGGCAGCTGCAGATGTGACCGAGCAGGCCGGGCACGGCATCGACGGCACTGTCGGCGGATCGAGAATCACCGTCGGCAGTCCTCGCTGGCTGGACGCGGGCGACCTCGGGAAGCAGGTCGCGGAGTTGGAGGAGCAGGGCATGACCGTCGTGATCGTCCACCGCGACGGAACCCCCGTCGCCGCGATCGGCGTCCGCGACGAACTGCGCCCTGAAGTCCCCGAGGTAGTCCGGACGCTCACCAACCAAGGCGTCGGCGTGACGATGCTCACCGGAGACAACGCCCGCACCGCTCGTGCACTGGCCGCGCAGGCCGGGATCAGCAACGTGCGCGCGGAACTGCGTCCCGAGGATAAGGCAACCGCGATCGGCGAGCTGTCAAAGGCGGGGCCGGTCGCGATGATCGGCGACGGAATCAACGACGCACCGGCCCTCGCTGGCGCAGACATCGGTATCGCGATGGGCGCCACCGGCTCCGACGCGGCAATCGAATCCGCCGACGTGGCCTTCACCGGCCATGATCTGCGCCTCATCCCGCGAGCGTTCGATCACGCCCGCCGCGGTCGACGGATCATCAACCAGAACATCATCCTGTCGCTACTGATCATCACTGCACTGCTCCCGCTCGCGCTCTTCGGCGTCCTGGGGCTCGCGGCCGTCGTCCTGGTCCACGAGGTCGCGGAGGTCATCGTGATCCTCAACGGTCTGCGCGCCGCACGCACCCGCACGCCACGACTGGAAAGCTGATGCTCGCAACTATCGGTTCAGCGATCGGCCTGTTCGCGGCAACCAACATCGACGACATTGTCGTGCTCACCGTGCTGTTCCTGGCTTCCAGTCGAGGGAAGCCCCGGCCGTGGCAGATCGTCGCGGGCCAGTATCTCGGGTTCATCACCCTCGTCGTGATCAGCGTGATCGCCGCTCTCGGTCTCACCATCGTTCCGGACGAATGGGTCGGTTTCCTGGGTCTGATCCCGCTCGGCATCGGCATCTGGACGCTCATTCGCGGCCTGCGCCGTAACAGCGATGACGATGATGACGACTCCAAGATCACCGCGGTCGGACTATGGGGCGTCGCAGGGATCACGATCGCCAACGGGGCCGACAACATCTCCCTCTACACGCCGATCTTCCGCACCAGCGCCCCCAGCGACGTCGCGATCATGATCGTCGTATTCCTGATCCTCGTCGCGGTCTGGTGCGCGGCCGGCCTGCTGATCGGCACCAACAAGGCTGTTACCGAGGGGCTGGAGCGCGTCGAGCACTGGCTCGTACCGGCCGTGTTCATCGGCCTGGGCCTGTTCATCCTGATCGAATCTGGGGTCATCGTCCGTCTGATCGAGGTGCTCGCATGACCTCCTCCCAGTCAGAGGCTCATCCGCCCGCTGCGCGCAAGCTGTCGTCGACCCGGCGGCGGCAGCTCACTGGTGGAGCGCTCTTGATCGCCGTGGTCGTCGTGCTGATCGATCAGGGAACCAAGGTGTGGGCCGAAGCGACCCTCACCGACCGTGAGCGCATCCCGCTGATCGGTGACCTGCTGGGTTTGCAGCTCGCCTATAACCCCGGAGCGGCATTCTCCTTCGGGGAAGGCTTCACCTGGGTGTTCGCGCTGCTCGCTGTCGCCGCCACGGTCACAGCGATCGTGTTCGCGTTCCGAGTGCAACGCGTGAGATGGGCGATCGTCATCGGCGCGCTCGGCGGCGCTTCCGCCTCACACGCAGGCGACCGCCTTTTCCGCGACCCCGGATTCGCCCGTGGTCACGTCGTGGACTTCCTCGCCTACGGAAACTGGTTCATCGGCAACATCGCCGACATCGTAATCTTCGCCGCAGCGATCACCGGAGCAGTTTTCATGATCCGCGCCGGGGATGAGAGCACCGAGTGAGATCCGTTGTGCGGTGGTGGGACACCCATCAACTCGCCCTCTACATCGGCGCGATCGCCGTGGGCAGCCGTTGAGTGAGTTCACGCTTAGGCAGGCGGGCGGTCGCGATGTAGGCGCAGAGCCACCCACCAGCCGCATCGTCGACAGATGAAAGCGCGATCGTCTCCGAGTGCGTGCAGCTTCTTGCGTGGCAGATGTCGCCCGCAGCACGTGCACGCAACGTCCTCGTCAGTCGCCATGAGCGGAGAGCGCCTCTCGAATCTGTTCAACCGTTGGCATCCCGGCCAGCCCAGCAGGGGTGCTGTAAATACGGCAGGCGAGGTCATTGCTTCGCCCCGACCCCGGAAAGAGATCGTTGCCATCCAGGGTGATCGTGGGGGAGCCCGCGAACGAGACTGCGCCCGCGTCCTCCTCCGTCCGGATGAGTCGGTAGTGAACCTCCGATTCGTCGTGGCCTGTTTCTCGTAGCGCCTCAGAAACACGACGGCCAGCCTCAACCCAGCTGGGGCAACCGGCGATATAAAGCAGCTCAATCTCCACGACTCAATCATCCTCGACTTCGCTGTTGATGTCGTGCCCGGGCTACCACCGAAAACGATCGTTTACGGCAGCCGCGTCAACCTCGACAGCAAGGTGCACGACACGCCGGAAACCTGCCCGCCGAAACCCCCTGCCGAAACTTATATCGCCAAAACCTCGGCCGCAGCGTTTTCGGCAGGGGCTGTTCAGGCGGCGACCGGATCCTTGCTGACGAGGGTCAGCACGTCGTAGGTCGCGACGATCTCTTGGCGCTGATTGCGGATCACCGCATCCCAGCGCACCTCGCCGTACTCGTCGGTCTCGCGCGGGGTGATCTGCTTGGCCGTCAGCTCGACCCGGATGCTGTCCCCCGGCGACACCGGGGTGATGAACCGCAGGTTCTCGAGCCCGTAGTTCGCCAGCACAGGACCCGGCTCGGGATCGACGAACAGCCCTGCCGCCCACGACACGAGCAGGTAGCCGTGCGCCACGCGGCCGGGGAAGAACGGGTTGGCGGCCGCGGACTCCTCGTCCATGTGCGCGTAGAACGTGTCGCCGGTGAAGTGCGCGAACGTCTCGATGTCGTCGAGCGTCACCTCTCGGGCACCCGATGCGATCTGGTCGCCGATCCGCAGCTCGGCGAGCGACTTGCGGAACGGATGCCGATCGCCGGCGCTGGTGGCCGCACCCGCGTGCCACACGCCCGTCAGGGCGGTGAGCATTTCTGGCGACCCCTGCACGGCCGTGCGCTGCATGTGATGCAGCACCGCGCGGATGCCGCCCAGCTCCTCGCCGCCGCCGGCGCGACCGGGACCACCGTGCACGAGGCCGGGGAGGGGAGAGCCGTGCCCGGTCGACGACCGGGCGTCGCCACGGTCGAGCAGCAGCATCCGGCCGTTGAACGGCGCGATGCGCGTGGCGAGCTCGACCGCCTGCGCGAGGTCGTGCGTCGCGATGCTCGTCACCAGCGAGCCGCCGCCCCGGGCGACGAGGTCCGCGGCCTC
>NZ_DAMDLU010000026.1:0-25290 GCF_032084865.1 Microbacterium sp. | reverse complement strand
CCTGCGCGGCATCCGGGCCGTCGAAGCCGCCGCGCGCGAGCCGCATGCCGAGGTCGTCGTGGTGCATGCGCGGAGCACCCCCGCGGCGGACGGATGCTCGGACGCTCCAGGTGTCGTCGGCGAAGCCGCCGCCGCGGAACACACGGTAGTCGTCGTAGCGTTCGGGATCGAGGAAGTCCCAGCACCACTCCCACACGTTGCCGAGCGTGTCGAAGAGGCCGTTCAGGTTCGGCAGCTTCATGCCGACATCCTGCGGCGCTCCGACGCCATCGAGTGACGTCCAGGCGATCTCATCCAGCGGACCGTACTGCGGCCCGACCGATCCGGCCCGGCAGGCGTACTCCCATTCGGCTTCGGTCGGCAGGCGGTATCCGTCGCTGTCGACGTGCCAGGTGACCTCCTCGCCGTCGAAAGAATAGGCCCGGTCGAGCCCCTCCCACTCCGAGGCCGCGTTGCAGAACCGGATGGCGCGGTACCAGCTGAGATCCCTGGCCGGGCGCCGCAGATGCTGAGCGGCGATTCCCAGCACCTCGGCGAACTGCCCCTCGGTGACGGCGAAGGTGCCGATCTCGAAGGGGTCGAGCTCGACGGTCCGGTGCTCCTTGCGGCGTGCATCGTGCAGTGTGACGCGTCCGCCGGGCAGCGCCCGCATCTCCCAGAGATCCACCGTCACCCCTGCACGGACACGGGTCCGGATCTCGGTGCCGCGCGTGTCTCGGATGCCGGCGGAACGGCGAACACCCGCAGGAAGAACTGGCAGAGCGGGCCGACGAGCAGGGCGAACAGCAGGGTGCCGATGCCCACGACGCCGCCGAGCGCCCAGCCGATGAGCACGACCGTCACCTCGAGGCAGGTGCGCACCAACCAGATCGGGCGGCGCAGCCGCACATGCAGACCGGTCATCAGCCCGTCGCGAGGGCCCGGGCCGAAGTCGGCTCCGATGTAGAGCCCGGTGGCGGCGGAGAGCACGAGCAGGCCGATCGAGAAGAGCAGCGCCTGCTGCCACAGCTGCTCCCCGACCGGGATGAAGAGGAAACCGACGTCGGCCGACGGACCGACCAGAAGCGCATTGACGACCGTGCCCGCTCCGGGCTTCTGCCGGATCGGGATCCACAGCAGAAGCACGATGCCGCTGACGATGGTCGTCACGATTCCGAAGGTCAGCGGGACGTGGCGGGTGAGACCCTGGGTCAGCACGTCCCACGGCGCCGCACCGAGTGCGCTGCGCACGAGGAAGGCGATGCCGATGCCGTACAGGAAGACCCCGACGAGCAGTTGGGTGATGCGCCGCGGCATCCGTCTGCGGCGGGAAGCGATCACTGCGGCACCATCTCGACCCAGGCGGGGAACTTCGCCACCCGCCCGTCGCCGGACGACGTGCGTGTGACGCGGCGTCGCACCCACGGCCCGACGAACTGCCGGTAGTACGCGAGGCCCGCCGGGCCAGCAGGATGATCGGTGCTCAGCGACCACCAGTCCTCCGGTGGCTCCAGACCGAGCGCGTGCAGCACGCGGGCGGCGACGCGATGGTGGCCGTTCGCGTTCATGTGCAGGCGGTCCTGTGACCAGTAGCGAGGGCGGGAGAGCTCGGCATCCGGCCAGTTCAGCGCGCGGATCACGTCGGGGCGGTTCTCGACGCGCCGCAGCACCGCGGCCGACAGGGCATCGCCGCGACGCTGGAACACCGGGCCCATCGGCAGCTGCGCGCTCGGATTGGCACCCGAGAGCAGGATCAGCGTCACGCCCTCCTCGTCGCAGCGCCGCAGCACGCGGGAGAAAGCATCGGCGATGTGCTCGGTGTCGGCGTTCGGGCGGAGGATGTCGTTGCCGCCGCCGTTGAACGACAGGTGCGTCGGCCGCAGCGCGAGCGCCGGCTCGAGCTGCTCTTCGACGATCGGCCAGATCAGACGACCTCGGATCGCGAGGTTGGCGTACTGGATCGGCTCGCCGATGGCGTGCGCCCAGCCCTGCGCGGCGAGGTCGGCCCAGCCGCGCACGCTGCCGTCGGGCAGCTCGTCGCCGACCCCCTCGGTGAAGGAGTCTCCGATCGCCACGAACCGCACAGCCGCCATGATCTCAGCCTATTGCGGCGCGGACGAGGTCGCGTCACGCGGTCCGCGCCATCCCCTCAGCCGGTGACGGCGGTGCGGAGCGTGTCGAGGCCGACGCCGCCGATGTCGAGCGCGCGCTTGTGGAAGTCCTTGAACGAGAAGGCATCGCCCTGCTTCTGCTGCACGGCGTCGCGCACCTGCTCCCAGATCCGCTGACCCACCTTGTACGACGGCGCCTGTCCCGGCCATCCGAGGTAGCGGTTGACCTCGAACTGGCGGAACTCGTCAGGCATGTTCACGTTGCGGCGCATCTCCTCGAGCGCGTAATCGTGGTCCCAGATCCCCGCGCCCGACAGACGGGGCTTGCCGAGGTGCACCCCGATGTCGAGCACCACGCGCAGCGCGCGCATGCGCTGACCGTCGAGCATGCCGAGGCGGTCGGCCGGGTCGTCGAGGTAGCCGAGCTGCTCCATCAGCCGTTCGGCGTACAGCGCCCAGCCCTCGGCGTGACCCGAGGTGCCGGCGAGCACCCGACGCCAGGTGTTCAGCTCGGCGCGGTTGTACGTCGCCTGCGCGATCTGCAGGTGGTGACCGGGAACACCCTCGTGGTACACGGTGGTCAGCTCGCGCCAGGTGTCGAACTCGGTCACGCCCTCGGGCACGGACCACCACATGCGACCCGGCCTCGAGAAGTCGTCGGTCGGACCGGTGTAGTAGATGCCGCCCTCCTGAGTGGGGGCGATCATGCACTCGAGCTCGCGGATCTGCTCGGGGATGTCGAAGTGGCTGGCACCGAGGTCGGCGATGGCCCGGTCGCTGGTCTCCTGCATCCACTTCTGCAGCGCATCGGTGCCGTGCAGTTTGCGCGACGCGTCGGCCTCGAGGTGCGCGACGGCCTCTTCGACGCTCGCGCCGGGCAGGATCTCGTTCGCTATCGCCTCCTGCTCCGCGATCATCCGCTGCAGCTCCTCGCGGCCCCACTCGTAGGTCTCGTCGAGGTCGATGGTCGCACCGAGGAACCGGCGGGAGTTCAGGGCGTACAGGTCGCGCCCGACGGCGTCCTGCTCGCCGGCGACCGGCGCCAGCTCCCCGGCCAGGAAGTGGCGGAGGTCGTCGTAGGCCACGCGAGCGGCTCCGGCGTGGTCGGCGATGTCGCGGGCGAGGGATGCCGGCAGCTGGCCGTCACGGGGTGCTGCTGTCGCAGCGAACGCGGCGAAGAAGCCCTGGTCGGCGCTGTACCGGGCGATCTGCGTGGCGACCTCGGCGACCTGGCGGCGAGCAGGCACGACGCCGTGCCTGATGCCCTCGCGCAGCGTCTCGATGTACCCCTTGAGCGCGGTCGGCACGGCGGCGAGCCGCTCGCTGACCACCGTCCAGTCGTCGATCGTCTCGGTGGGCATGAGATCGAAGGCCTGGCGGAAGTCCTGCGGTGCCGAGGCGATCACATTCAGGTCGCGCAGGTGCCACTGCGCGTCGTGCAGCTCGAGCTGCAGGCGCAGTTCGGCCGAGAGGTCGGTCTTCGTGACCTCGTCGACGCTGTCGACGGGGGTCGCGGCATCCAGCGCGGCCAGCGTCTCGCGTGCGGCGGCGATGCTGCGCTCGTGACCTTCCGGGCTCACATCGTCGAGGCGTGCATTGGCCTCGTTGCGTCCGATGTAGGTGGCGAGGATGGGCGAGAGGTCGACCAGGGTGTCGACCCAGTTCTCGGCGATCCGGTCGATGGCAGAGGGAGTGCGAGGCGCTGAACTCATGGTCTCGAGCCTAACCCCGCACCCCCTCTGCGCCGGGGGTCAGTGTGCGGCTTCGTTCCAGTCGCGGCCTCGTCCGACCTGCACATCCAGTGGCACGGTCAGCTCCGCGGCGCCGGCCATGCGCTCGCGCACGATCCTCTCGACGTCGTCCCACTCCCCCGCGGCGACCTCGACGACGAGTTCGTCGTGGATCTGCAGCAGGGCGCGCGATGCGAGCTCGCGCTCCCGCAGGTCTGCGTGGATGCGGTTCAGCGCGATCTTCATGATGTCGGCGGCGCTGCCCTGGATCGGCGCGTTCAGCGCGGCGCGCTCGGCGTTCTCGCGCAGCACGCGGTTGGGGCTCGCCAGGTCGGGGAACGGGCGCCGGCGGCCGAAGATCGTCTCGGTGTAGCCGTCTTCCTTCGCCTGGATGACCGATGCGCGCAGGTAGTCGCGCACCGCTCCGAAGCGCGCGAAGTACTCGAGCATCAGCTGCTTCGCCTCGGACTGCTCGATGCGCAGCTGCTTCGACAGGCCGAATGCGCTCAGGCCGTAGACGAGACCGTACGACATGGCCTTCACCTTCGTGCGCATCGCCGAGGTGACCTCTTCGGGCTCCACCCCGAACACTCGCGCGCCCACGAACCGGTGCAGGTCCTCACCCGAGTTGAACGCCTCGATGAGACCGGGGTCGCCCGACAGATGCGCCATGATTCGCATCTCGATCTGCGAGTAGTCGGCGGTCAGCAGCGTCTCGTACTCGTCGCCGACCTGGAACGCGCTGCGGATGCGGCGGGACTCCTCGGTGCGCACGGGGATGTTCTGCAGGTTCGGGTCGGTGCTCGACAGGCGTCCGGTCTGGCTCCCGGTCTGCACGTAGGTGGTGTGGATGCGGTGGTCGTCGCGGATCGCCGTGTCGAGCGTCTCGATGATCTGACGCAGCTTGGTCGCCTCGCGGTGCTGCAGCAGCAGCGCGAGGAAGGGGTGCGGGTTCGTCTCCTGCAGATCGGCCAGCACCGCGGCATCCGTCGAGTACCCCGTTTTGGTCTTGCGGGTCTTCGGCAGCTGCAGGTCTTCGAACAGCACCTCCTGCAGCTGCTTCGGCGAGCCGAGGTTGAACTCCCGCCCGACGAGCGCGAACGCCTCAGCGGCGAGCACGTCGGTGCGGGCGAGCAGCTCGCCCGAGAAGGTCGAGAGTACGTCGTGCGACACGGACACGCCCGCGGACTCCATGTCGGCGAGGGCGATGACCGCAGGCAGCTCGATGTCGGTCAGCACGGTCGCGACCGATTCGGGCATCGCTTCGCGCACGGCGACCGCGGTGCGCAGCGTGAACCATGCCTCCTGGGCCGGGGTCGCGCCGTCGGTCTCCGGAACGAGCTGCGTGGGGTCGGCCTCGGGGAGCTTCTCGTCGAGGTAACGGCCGACGAGGTGCGCGAGGGTCTTGTCGGGGAAGCTCGGGCGCATGAGCCAGCCGGCGAGCAGGGTGTCGTGGGCGAGTCCGCCCAGCCGGATGCCGTTGCGCAGCAGTGCCTTGACCTGCGGCTTCGCATCGTTCAGCACCTTCTGCGCATCGGACTCGAGCCAGGCGGTCAGGGCCTCGGCCGTCTCGGGGCTCCAGCTGCACTCGCGCAGCTCTGTCTCGGTGGCCACCCCGACGCGGGTGATCGCCCCGCTGACGAGGGTGAGCAGCAGACCCACCTCGGCCTTCTGCTCACCGAGCCAGGCGGCGAGATCGGCAGCGGATGATTCGGTCGGCGCCGGCACCTCGACGGCGGGCTCGTCGTGAACCGGCTCGTCGGGCGCACCCGCAGCCTCGAAGACGCGGGGCAGCAGCGTACGGAACTCGAGGCGCGCGAAGATGTCGCGCACCGCCTGCGCGTCGATCGGCTTGACGACCAGCTCGGCAGGGGTGACGGGCAGCTCGACGTCGTTCAGCAGGCGGTTGAGCTTGCGGTTGCGGCGCACGACGTCGAGGTGCTCGCGCAGGTTGCCGCCGACGACGCCCTTGATCTCCTCGGCACTCGCCAGCAGCTCGTCGAGACTGCCGAACTGCGTGAGCCACTTGACGGCCGTCTTCTCGCCGACTTTCGGAACGCCGGGCAGGTTGTCGCTCGTCTCACCGACGAGGGCCGCGATGTCGGGGTACTGCTCGGGCCGCACCCCGTAGCGCTCGCGCACGGTCACGGGGTCGTAGCGCTTGAGCTGCGACACCCCCTGCACCGACGGATACAGCAGGGTGACGTCATCGTTCACGAGCTGGATGGTGTCGCGGTCGCCCGAGACCACGAGCACGTCGTATCCCTGGTCGGATCCCTGCTTGGCGAGCGTCGCGAGGATGTCGTCGGCCTCTATCCCTTCCTGCGTCAGCACCGGAATCGACATCGCCGCCAGGCAGTCCTGCAGAAGTGGGATCTGGCCCTTGAACTCACTCGGCGTCTCGGAGCGCGTCGCCTTGTACTCGGGGTACTCCTCGGTGCGGAACGAGTGGCGTGACGTGTCGAACGCGATCGCCATGTGCGTCGGCTTCTCGGCCTTGATCAGGTTGACCAGCATCGACAGGAAGCCGTAGATGGCGTTCGTGTGCTGGTTGTCTTTCGTGGTGAAATTCTCGACCGGGAGGGCGAAGAAGGCCCGGTACGCGAGTGAATGGCCGTCGACGACCATGAGGGTAGGCTTTGCGGAGTCCGTCACCCTGCAAGCCTAACGAGGGCGACGGACACGTGCTGAGGAGGAGCATTGACCGAGCAGACCGAGCAGACCGAGATGACCGGCCTGGAGTGGGCCACGCACCGCGGCATGGGCGCGCTCGCGGAGAAGATGGGCATCGAGTTCACCGAGTTCACCGTCGAGCGCGCGGTCGCGACGATGCCGGTGGAGGGGAACACTCAGCCGGTCGGCCTGTTGCACGGCGGTGCGTACGTGGTGCTGGGCGAGTCGCTCGGGTCGATGGCGGCGAACCTGCACGCCGGACCCGGACGTCTCGCGGTCGGCATCGACATCAACGCGACCCACACTCGTTCGGCCACCGCCGGCTACGTCACGGGCGTCTGCACGCCCGTGCACCTCGGGCGCAGCATGACCGTGCATGAGATCGCCGTCTCGGACGAGCAGGGCCGGCGCTGCTCCACCATCCGCATCACGAACCTGATCAAGACCGTAGACGCCTGACGGAAAGCGAAGAGGCCCCGCCTGTCGGCGGGGCCTCTTCGCGAAAAGCGAGCTTATTTCTTGGGCGCGAGCTGCTCGATGATCGCCTTCGCGACGTCCTGCATGGTGAGGCGGCGATCCATCGACGCCTTCTGGATCCAGCGGAACGCCTCGGGCTCGCTCAGCCCCATCTTCTCGTTGAGCAGGCCCTTGGCGCGGTCGACGAGCTTGCGGGTCTCGAAGCGCTCGACCATGTCGGCGACCTCAGCCTCGAGCGTGATGATCTGCTCGTGACGGGCCAGCGCGATCTCGATGGCGGGCAGCAGGTCGTTCGGGGTGAATGGCTTGACCACGTACGCGAGGGCTCCGGCCTCGCTCGCGCGCTCGACGAGCTCTTTCTGGCTGAACGCGGTGAGCAGCACGACAGGGGCGATGTTCGCCTTGTGCAGCTTCTCGGCGGCGCTGATGCCGTCGAGCTGGGGCATCTTCACGTCCATGACGACGAGGTCGGGTCGCAGCTCGGTGGCCAGCTGCACGGCGGTCTCGCCGTCGCCTGCCTCACCGACGACATCGAATCCGTTGTCGCGCAGAATCTCGACGATGTCGAGGCGGATCAGCGACTCATCCTCAGCGACGACGACGCGACGCGGGGCGGATGCCGTGGGCTGCTCGGGCTGCTCTTGCTCAGTCACCCGTCCATCCTAGTCGAACGCCGCGCACGTCGGAGGAAACCGCGCACGGACCGCTGTCGCGGCTGCGCTACAGTCGTATGCGCAGTGTGCCGGCCGGCGTGGCGGAATGGCAGACGCGGAGCACTCAAAATGCTCTGTCCGAAAGGGCGTGTGGGTTCGAGTCCCACCGCCGGCACACGAGCAGGAGGGCCGTCCCGGAGGGCGGCCCTCCTGGGCATTCGACAGACACAGAGGGACTCGAACCAGCGGGCGCAGCCCGCGTGGGTTCCGGTCCCGCGTCGCGGGAGGCTCGACGCGGCGCGAAGCGTCGGGCCGAGTCGCGACGTGGCCCCACCGCCGGCACATGCGCAGGAGAGCCGTCCGGAGGGGTGGCCCTCCTGCATCACGCCGCCAGCACGGCGAGCTCGGCCATCACCCTCGGGTGGGCGAGCACGCGGAAGTGACCTCCGGTGTCGAGACGCACGTTCTTCGCACCGGGCAGTTCGCTGCCCTCCGGGATGTGCGGGTCGAAGCATGCGTAGACCGAGACGATCCGCGCGTCGGCGTCGCGCTGCGCCGCAAGAGCCGCGATCGAAGGGTCTCGCGGCGACAGCGCGCGCAGGCTGCGGGTGAGCATCAGGCGGGCGTAACGTGATCCGCCGAACGGCGTCGCGACGGCCAGCATCCCGCGCACCCGCGAGCCCTCCGGGCCGAGCATCACGAGCTTGCCTGCGAGACCGCCCTTGCTGTGGGCCAGCAGCACCACGTCATGCAGATCATGCTCCGCGAGGTACGCGCCGACCCTGTCAGCCATCTCGGAGATCGGGCTCAGATTGCGCTCCAGCGGCTCGACCACGTGCACGGGGTGCCCGTCGCGGTGCGCGTGCTCGATCAGCGGCCGCATGAACCGCCAGCTCTCGTAGATGCCGGGGAGCACCACGAGCGGCACTCCGACGCCCTCCCTGTACGTCTCGGGTCTGTTGCGATCGCCGAAGGCGCGCAGCTGCCAGAGCGCGGCGTAGACGTAGTCCTCTGCCCACCAGATCGCCCTGTGCAGCAGCCCGCTCACCCGTCGATGCCTTCCCGCACCGAAGAAGGCAGCTGCACGGAGCAGAAATGCCGGATGGCGGATGCCACCGCACCGGCGGCTGTGTGCTGCGCATTGTGCACCCGCCCGGGGATCTCGACCAGCTCGGCGCTCCGCGCTGCCGCGCGCACGTGCCGGCACCAGTTCCGCGATGCGATGGGATCGCGGGAGCCGCGCATCACGAGCACCGGCACCTGGATCTGCACGATCCTGTCCTCGATCCGGTAACCCAGCATGTGCCGAAGCTGCGCGAGATACCAGAACGGGCCGCACCGCAGATAGTCAGCGAACACCAGGGCGTTCGCGCCTGGCGGCTCCCGCACCGTGTCCAGCGTCAGAAGGGCGGCCTGCTGCAGCACGGTGCGCCGCCGCTCGTCCGCCACCGGGCCGATGAGCACGACCGCGCGCGCGAGATCAGGACGACGGGCGGCGAGCTCGACCACCCACTGGGTCCCCATCGACTGCCCGACGAGTACGACGGCCCCGGTGCCGATCGCATCGAGCAGAGCACCGAGGCCATCGGCCATCCCGCCGATGTCGACATCGTGGCCGGGCTTGGGCAGACCGCCGAAACCGGGCAGGTCGACCGAGATCACCCTCCCCCTCCCGGCGAGAGAGCGGTGCAGCCGCGCGAGATAGCGGTGCGACATCCCGATCCCGTGCACGAGCACGAAGGTCGTGCCGCGAGGCCCTGACGAGGTGACGGTGCGGAAGTCGAGCGAACCGATGCGATGCGTCTGCTGCGTCTCCGGTGTCATCCCAGCACCGTATCGCGTCTCACATACACGAGCGCCGAGGGGCGGACCCGTCGGGCCCGTCCCTCGGCGCTCGAGAAGCTGCTCAGACTCCGGACTTGTAGACCGGGGCCGCCCCGCCGACGGCATCCCCGACCTTGTGGACGCGGATGTCGTTGGTCGAGCCGATGATCCCGGGAGGGGATCCGGAGATGACGACGATCTGATCGCCTTCCTTCGCCAGCCCGCTGCCGAGCAGGTACTCGTCGGCCTGACGGTACATCGAGTCGGTGTGCTGCACCATCTCGACCAGGTTCGACTGGATGCCCCAGGTCATGGCCATGCGACGGCGGATGCCCGGCTCGGGCGTGAACGCGATCATCGGGATGCGCGGCCGCAGACGCGACAGACGGCGCGCCGAGTCACCCGACTGCGTGAAGACGCACAGGTACTTCGCTCCGACGAACTCCGCCACCTCGAGCGCCGCCAGGGTGATCGCGCCACCCTGGGTGCGGGGCTTCGTGTTCAGCGGCGAGATGCGCTCGAGACCGTGCTCCTCGGTCGACTCGATGATCCGCGCCATGGTCTCCACGACGACGATCGGGTACTCCCCCACGCTCGTCTCGCCCGAGAGCATGACCGCGTCCGCGCCGTCGAGGACGGCGTTGGCGACGTCGGAGGTCTCGGCGCGTGTGGGCACCGGGCTCGAGATCATCGATTCGAGCATCTGCGTCGCCACGATGACCGGCTTCGCGTTGCGGCGGGCGAGCTCGACCGCACGCTTCTGCACGATCGGGACGGCCTCGAGGGGCAGCTCGACGCCCAGGTCGCCACGGGCCACCATGATCCCGTCGAACGCGTCGACGATCTCCTCGAGAGCCTCGACGGCCTGCGGCTTCTCGATCTTGGCGATGACGGGGATGCGCACGCCCTCCTCCGCCATGATCTCGTGCACGCGCTCCACGTCCGTCGCGTTGCGCACGAACGACAGGGCGATGACGTCCGCGCCGATGCGCAGGCCCCACCGCAGGTCGTCTTCGTCCTTCTCGCTCAGGGCGGGGACGTTGACGGCGACACCCGGCAGGTTGATGCCCTTGTTGTTCGACACCGCACCGGCGACGATGACCTTCGTGGTGACGACGGTGCCGTCGGTCTCGACGACCTCCACACGCACCTTGCCGTCGTCGATCAGCAGGAAGTCGCCCGGCTTGACGTCCTGCGGCAGGCCCTTGAACGTCGTGCCGCAGATCTCGCGGTTGCCAATGATGTCTTCGGTGGTGATCTTGAAGATGTCGCCGACCTCGAGCTCGTACGGCCCGTCCTCGAAGCGACCGAGCCGGATCTTCGGCCCCTGCAGGTCGACCAGGATCGCGACAGCACGCCCGGAGTCCTCGGCCGCCCGACGGACGTTCGAGTAGTTGCCCTCGTGCACCGAGTAATCACCGTGGCTGAGGTTCAGACGGGCGACGTCCACACCGGCGTCGATAAGGGCACGGACCTTCTCATAGGTCGAGGTTGCAGGGCCGAGTGTGGCGACGATTTTCGCGCGTCTCAACATCATCTCCAGGGTAAGAGGACAGAAATCAACATGGCGACGTTGCCGCGCTCAGCCTACGCGGGCTGAACGCTGAACGCGACATCTGTGACCGCCACCGGCGCGGGCAGCACGGTTGCACCCATCAGATGCCTGTCGATCGCCGCGGCCGCCGAGCGCCCCTCGGCGATCGCCCAGACGATGAGGGACTGCCCGCGTCCGGCATCGCCGGCCACGAACAGGCCGGGGATCGCGGTCGCGTACTCGCCGTCACGCTGCAGGCCGCCGCGCTCGGTTACCACGGGCACGGTGTCGCCGCCGTACGACGCGGTCTCGGGGCCGGTGAATCCCATTGCTATGAGCACGAGCTCGGCGGGGATCTCGCGCTCGGTGCCGCTGCGCGGCACTCGACGCCCGTCGACGTACTCGGTCTCCGCGACCCGCACCGCGCGCACGCGACCCTCCGCGTCGCCGAGGAACTCCACGGTGGACGCGAGGTACGTGCGCTCACCGCCCTCCTCGTGCGCGGACTGCACCTCGAACAGCGTGGGCACGGTCGGCCACGGCTGCTCGTCGGACCTCGCCGTGCCGGGCTGCTTTCCGATCGCGAGGTTGGTCACGCTGCGGGCACCGTGCCGGTGCGCGGTTCCGATGCAATCGGCACCGGTGTCACCGCCGCCGATCACGATGACGTGCTTGCCGGCCGCGGTGATCTGGTCGGCGACCTCGTCGCCCGCCCCGACGCGGTTCGAGGGCACGAGGTAATCCATGGCGAAGTGCACGCCGTCAAGGTCCCGTCCGGGGATCGGGAGGTCGCGCGGCATCGTCGCACCCGTGGCGATCAGCACGGCGTCATAGCGGCCGCGCAGCTCGTCCCACGACAGGTCGCGGCCGATCTCCACGCCGGGGCGGAAGCGGGTGCCCTCCTCCTCCATCTGTCGCAGGCGGATGTCGAGGTGACGCTTCTCCATCTTGAAGTCCGGGATGCCGTAACGCAGCAGCCCGCCGATGCGGTCGTCGCGCTCGAACACCACCACCGTGTGCCCCGCTCGGGTCAGCTGCTGGGCCGCGGCGAGACCGGCGGGTCCCGACCCGACGACGGCGACCGTGCGGCCGGTGAGACGCTGCGGTGGCTGTGGCTCGACCCAGCCGTTCTCGAACGCCTCGTCGATGATCGAGACCTCGATCTGCTTGATCGTGACGGCGGGCTGGTTGATCCCGAGCACGCACGCGCTCTCGCACGGCGCCGGGCACAGCCTGCCGGTGAACTCCGGGAAGTTGTTGGTGGCGTGCAGCCGTTCGATCGCCGCGCGGTCGGCACCTCGCCAGGTCAGGTCGTTCCACTCCGGGATGAGGTTGCCCAACGGGCATCCGGAATGGCAGAACGGCACACCGCAGTCCATGCAGCGGCCCGCCTGGCGCTTCAGCACGGCCCGGTCGCCCGGCTCGTACACCTCCTTCCAGTCCATGATCCGAACGGGCACCGGCCGGCGGGCCGGCAGCTCACGTTCCGTGGTCTTCAGAAAGCCCTTGGGGTCAGCCACCGGTCACCTCCAGGATCCGGTCCCAGATGACGTCGCCGTCGGGGTCGATCCCCGCGGCCGCCGCCTCCTGGCGCATGGTGCGAACCGCCGCGTAGTCGCGCGGCAGCACCTTCGTGAATTCGTTGATGACGCTCTCGAAGTCGTCCAGCAGAGCGGATGCCAGCGGCGACGCCGTCCGCTCGACGTGTTCGACGAGCAGTTCGCGCAGCACCTCGGCGTCGTCGCGTTCCAGGACGGTGAGCAGCAGCTCTTCGCCCTGCAGCGCCTGGCTGTTCACCCGTGCCTCGCTCAAGCCGCGCACGTACGCGACACCGCCGGACATCCCGGCGCCGAGGTTGCGTCCGGTGTCGCCGAGGATGACCGCGACGCCGCCCGTCATGTACTCCAGCGCGTGGTCTCCGACCCCCTCGACGACGGCGGTCGCTCCGGAGTTGCGCACGAGGAACCGCTCCCCCACCACACCCGAGATGTACATGCTGCCGCTGGTCGCGCCGTAGCCGATCACGTTGCCCGCGATGACGTTGCGGTGCGGCTCGAACCGGGCATCCCGATCCGGACGGATCGTGATGTCGCCGCCCGACAGACCTTTGCCGACGTAGTCGTTGGCGTCGCCCTCGAGGCGAAGCACGATGCCCGGCGGCAGGAACGCTCCGAGCGACTGGCCGGCCGTGCCGTGCAGGGTGATGTCGATCGTCCCGCGCGGAAGACCCGCCGCGCCGTGACGCGCCGTGACATGGTGACCGAGCATCGTGCCGACAGCGCGCTCGGTGTTGCGGATGGGCAGTTCGATGACGACCGGCAGGGCGTTGTCGAGGGCGTCGGTCGCGTGGGCGAGCAGCGCCGCGTCGAAGTGCTTCTCGAGCTCGTGGTCCTGTGCTCTCGCGCTGCGCCTGGGCTCTCCGGCGGGGAACGCCGGCCCCTCGAGGATCGGGGTGAGATCGAGTCCGTCGGCCTTCCAGTGCCTCACGGCCGGATCGGTGCGCAGCAGATCGTGCCGGCCGATGATCTCGTCGATCGAGCGGAACCCGAGGGCGGCGAGCAGCTCACGCACCTCCTCGGCGATGAACTCCATGAAGTTCACCACGAACTCCGGCTTGCCGGTGAAGCGCTGACGCAGCACCGGATTCTGGGTCGCCACGCCGACCGGGCAGGTGTCGAGGTGGCACACCCGCATCAGGATGCAGCCGCTGACGACCAAGGGCGCCGTCGCGAAGCCGAACTCCTCCGCTCCCAGCAGCGCGCCGATGATCACGTCGCGGCCGGTCTTCAGCTGCCCGTCGACCTGCACCACCACACGGTCGCGCATGCCGTTGAGCATGAGCGTCTGCTGCACCTCGGCCAGGCCCAGCTCCCACGGCGTGCCGGCGTGCTTCAGCGAGTTCAGCGGGCTCGCACCGGTGCCGCCGTCGTGGCCCGACACGAGCACGACGTCGCTGAGCGCCTTCGCGACACCCGCTGCGACCGCCCCGATGCCCGACTGGCTGACGAGCTTGGTGTGGATGCGCGCCTTCGGGTTGGCGCGTTTCAGGTCGAAGATCAGCTGCTTGAGGTCTTCGATCGAGTAGATGTCGTGATGCGGCGGCGGGGAGATGAGCCCTACACCCGGGGTCGCGTGGCGGGTGCGAGCCACCCACGGGTACACCTTCTGCGGCGGCAGCTGCCCGCCCTCGCCCGGTTTGGCTCCCTGGGCGAGCTTGATCTGCAGGTCGTCGGCCTCGGTGAGGTACTGGCTCGTCACGCCGAACCGACCCGACGCGACCTGCTTGATGGCGCTGCGCCGCTCGGGATCCGTGAGGCGCTCGGGGTCCTCACCGCCCTCCCCCGTGTTCGACTTCGCTCCGAGGCGGTTCATCGCGATGGCGAGCGTCTCGTGCGCCTCCTGCGAGATAGAACCGTAGCTCATCGCGCCGGTCGAGAACCGCTTCACGATCGCGCTGACCGGCTCGACCTCGTCGAGGGGCACCGGGGGCCGCTCGCCGGTGCGCAGCTCGAACAGTCCGCGCAGGGTCTTCAGCTCGCGTGCCTGGTCGTCGACCAGGCGGGTGTACTCGCGGAAGATGTCGTACCGCCGGGTGCGGGTGGCGTGCTGCAGACGGAACACCGTCTCCGGGTTGAACAGGTGCGGTGAACCGTCGCGCCGCCACTGGTACTCACCGCCGGTCCACAGGCGCTCGTGCCCACGCGGCGCGGTGTCCTGCGGGTAGGCGTGGTCGTGACGCTTCTGGTTCTCGGCGAAGACGTCGTCGATGCCGATGCCGCCGAGCTTGGTCTCGGTGCCGGTGAAGTAGCGGTCGACGAACTCCTGGCTCAGGCCGATGGCCTCGAACACCTGCGCGCCGGCGTACGACGACACTGTCGAGATGCCCATCTTCGACATGATCTTCAGCACGCCCTTGCCGAGCGCGTGGATCAGGTTGTGTACGGCCTCGTCGGGGGCGATCCCGGTGATGAATCCGGTGCGCGCCAGATGCTCCACCGTCTCCATCGCGAGATACGGGTTCACCGCGGCGGCGCCGTACCCGATCAGCGTGGCGACGTGGTGCACCTCGCGCACGTCGCCGGCCTCGACGATCAGGCCGACGCGCATGCGCGTCTCCCGGCGGATGAGGTGGTGATGCACGGCCGAGAGCATCAGCAGCGACGGGATCGGCACACGATCCTTGTCGGAGTCGCGGTCGGAGAGGATGAGGAACTCGGCGCCGCGCTCGATCGCGGCATCCGCCTCGGCGCACATCGCCGCGAGCCGCTCGGGCAGCGACTGCGGGCCGGCGTCGAAGTGGTACAGCCCGGAGATCGTCGCACTCGAGCGACCGGGAAGAGCGCGGCCCGCGTGCTTGATCTTGGCGAGCTCGTCGTTGTCGATCACCGGGAAGTCGAGGCTGACGGTGCGCGCGTGCTCGGGACCCCACTCCAGCAAGTTGAGCTGCGGCCCGAGACCGAGCCGCAGACTGGTGACGACCTCTTCCCGGATGGCGTCGAGCGGCGGGTTGGTGACCTGCGCGAACTGCTGCACGAAGTAGTCGAACAGCAGCCGTGGACGCTCGCTGAGCACCGCGATCGGGGTGTCGCTGCCCATCGCGCCGAGAGGCTCGGCGCCGGTCTGCCCCATCGGGGTGAGCAGCACCTTCACCTCCTCCTCGGTGTAGCCGAAGGTGCGCTGGCGGCGAGTGATGGATGCCGCGGGATGCACGATGTGCTCGCGCTCCGGCAGATCCGCGAGGCGCACCGCCCCGGCATCCAGCCACTCCTGCCACGGATGCAGGGTCGCGAGCTCATGCTTGATCTCGGCATCCTCGACGATCCGGCGCTGCGCGGTGTCGACGAGGAAGAGGTGACCGGGCCGCAGCCGACCGCGCCGCTTGATCCGCTCCGGTGCGAACTCGAGCACGCCGGTCTCGCTGCCGATGACGACCAGCCCGTCGACCGTCTCGGTCCATCGGCCCGGGCGCAGGCCGTTGCGGTCGAGGGTCGCGCCCACCTGGGTGCCGTCGGTGAAGATGAGCGCTGCGGGGCCGTCCCACGGCTCCATCTGGATGTCGTGGAACTCGTAGAACGCGCGCAGGTCGGGATCGATGTCGGCCTGCTTCTCCCACGCCTCCGGAACCATCATCATGATCGCGTGGGGCAGGCTGCGCCCGGTGAGGGTGAGCAGCTCGAGGACTTCGTCGAACGACGCCGAGTCGCTCGCGCTGTCACTGCAGATCGGCAGCAGCGGGCGGATGTCGCCGAGCAGATCGGAGCGCAGCTGGGACTGCCGGGCGCGCATCCAGTTGCGGTTCCCGCCGACCGTGTTGATCTCGCCGTTGTGCGCCAGCATGCGCAGCGGCTGCGCGAGCGGCCACGACGGGAACGTGTTCGTCGAGTAGCGCGAGTGCACGACCGCGAGTTCGGACGCGAATCGCTCGTCGTGCAGGTCGGGGTAGAACGGCTCGAGCTGCAGCGTGGTGAGCATGCCCTTGTAGCCGAGCGTGCGGCACGACAGCGAGACGAAGTAGGCGCCGAGCTCGTGTTCGGCGCGCTTGCGCAGCCGGTAGGCGAACCGGTCGAGGGTCAGCGGCGAGCCGGCGCTCGCGCCGGGGATGCTGACGAACAGCTGCTCGAACGCGGGGCGGGCCTCGTCGGCGAGCGTGCCGAGGTGCTCGTTGGCGGTGGGGACGACTCGCCATCCGAGCACGTCCAGGCCCTCGGCGGCGGCGATGCGCTCGATCCCGGCCTTCTGCTCGCGGCGGGCGCTCGACTCCCGAGGGAGGAACGCGAGTCCTGCGGCGTACTCGCCTGCAGGGGGGAGATCGAAGGAGACGACCTCTCGGAGGAACGCGTCGGGCATCTGGGTGAGGATGCCCGCGCCGTCGCCGGTGCCGGCATCAGAGCCGATCGCACCGCGGTGTTCCAGGTTGCGCAGCGCCTCGAGCGCCAGCGCGATGATGTCATGGCCGGGTTCCCCGCGGAGCGTCGCGACCATGGCCAGGCCGCAGGCATCCTTCTCGTGGGCGGGGTTGTACAGACCCTGCTTTGGGGGGTAGGCGCCGGAGGCGCCGTAGGGAGGCTGGAAGTACACCAGTCACCGTCCTCAGATTTCAAGTGAACCCGGGGACATCATCGGCCCGTGCGTTCAGTGCGATCTCTCGCGCGGAAGGAGGGCCCGGGCGGACCCCCCACGTGACGGGAGCGGTGCTTGTGGCGATGGCTCCTAGTTGGCTTCGGTCGGGACGGGAGGCTCGCTCACGTCGACGAAGTCGGAGGAATTGTCCTGCGATTCTACATCCGTGGTCTCGGGTTCCCGACCGCGCACGTAGGGCGAGGGCTCGACTCCGGTGTGGCGACGGGTCTGCACGATGAAGATGACGATGCCGACGATGACGCCGATGATCGCAGCCCAGACGTTGCTGCGCAGCCCGAGCAGGACCTCACTCGGGTCGATCCGGATGGACTCCCACACGATGCGGCCGGCGCTGTACCAGATCAGGTAGAGCGCGAACAGCTTGCCCCACTGCAGGCGGAAGCGGTGACCGGCCCAGAGCAGCACGAGCACGCCGAGTCCGTTCCAGAGCACCTCGTAGAGGAACGTGGGGTGGAACAGCGTGCCATCGGCGAGGCCGGCGGGGAACGACGGGTTGGTGGACTCGATCTCGAGTCCCCACGGCACGTCGGTGGGCAGGCCGAAGAGCTCGTGGTTGAACCAGTTGCCGAATCGGCCCATCGCCTGCGCGAGCAGGATGCCGGGTGCGAGAGCGTCGGCGAACGTCCAGAACCGGATGCCGGTCCACTTGCAGCCGAGCCAGGCGCCGACCGCGCCGCCGAGCAGCGAGCCGAAGATGGCGATGCCGCCCTCCCAGATCGCCCACACCGAGCCGTACTCGAACGGGTTCCACGGGTTCCTGCCCGGACCGAAGTAGAAGTTCGGGTGGGTGAGCACGTGGAAGATGCGCGCGCCGATGATGCCGAGGGGCACGGCGATGATGGCGATGTCGATCACGACCCACTTCTCGGCGCCGCGCCGGGTGAGACGGTGGTTCGTGAGCAGCACGGCGGCGATGATGCCGGCGATGATGCACAGCGCGTAGTAGTGGATCGTCAGCGGGCCGATCTGGAAGCTGCTCTCCGGCGGGCTCGGGATGCTCGCGGGCACGACGGACAGGCTGCTGAAGGGCGCGAAGGGCATGAGAGAGATCCTAGTATCGCGTCGGCGTGCCGCCGGCGAGGGTTCTGGTGGTTTCGGCGAGGGCGTCGAGCCCGCCGTCGCGGAGCGCCTTGACGAGCGCGGTGCCGACGATGGCGCCGTCGGCGTACTCGACGACGCCCGCGACCTGCTCGGCGTTCGAGATTCCGATGCCGACGCAGGCGCGCACGTCACCGCGGGTGCGCATGCGCTCGACGAGCGTGCGGGCGGCCAGGTCGAGCGCCGCGCGCTCCCCCGTGATGCCCATCGTCGAGACGGTGTACACGAAGCCGGTCGACGATGAGATCACCAGGTCGAGACGCTCGTCGCTCGAGGTCGGGGCTGCGAGGAAGATCCGGTCGAGGCCGGTGCGCTTGCTCGCCTCGATCCACTCGCCCGCCGACTCCGGCGTGATGTCGGGGGTGATCAGGCCCGCGCCGCCTGCGGCGAGCAGGTCGTCCGCGTAGCGGTCGACGCCGTACTGCATCACGGGGTTCCAGTACGTCATGACGACGACGGGCACGTCGGTCTCGTCGGTGATCGCTTTGACGGCCGTGAAGAGATCGCGCATCCGGAAACCGTTCGCGAGCGCGTGCTGCGTCGCCTCCTGGATCACCGCGCCGTCCATCACGGGGTCGGAGTAGGGCGGACCGAGTTCGATGATGTCGACGCCGTTGCGTGCGAGGGTGAGCGCGGCCTGGATGCTCGTGTCGAGATCCGGGTAGCCCACCGGCAGGTAGCCGATGAATGCGCCTCGTCCCGCCTCGTGCGCCTTGCGGATGGCATCCTCGACCCGGCTCACTCCGTGCCCTCCTCGGCGTCGCCCGCCGCGGCGTCGTACAGCTCGAAGTACCGTGCCGCGGTGTCCATGTCCTTATCGCCACGGCCCGAGAGGCAGATCGCGATGAGTCCGTCGGGACCGAGTTCGCGACCGATGCGCAGGGCACCGGCGAGGGCGTGTGCCGACTCGATCGCCGGGATGATGCCCTCGGTCCTGCTGAGCAGCCGCAGAGCCTGCATGGCCTCGTCGTCGGTCGCG
Organism: Microbacterium sp.; assembly: GCF_032084865.1. Lineage (GTDB taxonomy): Bacteria > Actinomycetota > Actinomycetes > Actinomycetales > Microbacteriaceae > Microbacterium. Next base: position 6,091 of record NZ_DAMDLU010000026.1, on the reverse strand, counting down.
GGGATGTACTCGGCGCGGCCGATGGCGCTGAGCCACGAGTGCTCGGGCCCGACACCGGGGTAGTCGAGACCTGCGGAGATCGAGTGGGACTCGGTGGTCTGTCCGTCTTCGTCCTGGAGGACGTACGTCTTCGCGCCGTGCAGCACACCCGGGCGCCCGCGCCCGATCGACGCCGCGTGGCGCGGCGTGTCGACGCCGTCGCCGGCCGCCTCGACGCCGTAGAGCTTCACGTCCTGATCGTCGAGGAACGCGTCGAACATGCCGATGGCGTTCGAGCCGCCGCCGACGCAGGCGACGACCGCGTCGGGCAGCCGACCGGCCTCGGCGAGCAGCTGCTCGCGAGCCTCTTCGCCGATGATCTTCTGGAAGTCGCGCACCATGGCGGGGAACGGATGCGGTCCCGCCGCCGTGCCGAAGATGTAGTTGGTCGTCTCGACGCTCGCGACCCAGTCGCGGTACGCGTCGTTGATGGCATCCTTCAGGGTGCGGGAGCCGGTGGTCACCGCCACCACCTCGGCGCCGAGCAGACGCATGCGGGCGACGTTCAGCGCCTGACGTTCGGTGTCGACCTCGCCCATGTAGATCGTGCAGTCCAGGCCGAACAGCGCGGCGGCCGTCGCGGTCGCGACACCGTGCTGACCGGCGCCGGTCTCGGCGATCACGCGGGTCTTGCCGAGACGCTTCGTCAGCAGCGCCTGCCCGAGCACGTTGTTGATCTTGTGCGAACCGGTGTGGTTCAGATCCTCCCGCTTCAGGAACACGCGTGCGCCGCCGGCGTGCTCGGCGAATCGCGGCACCTCCGTGATCGGCGAGGGGCGCCCGGCGTACGAGTGCAGAAGCGTCGCGAGCTCGGAGCGGAAGGCCGGGTCGGCGATCGCGTCCTCGTAGGCTGCGGTGAGCTCGTCGATCGCCGCGACGAGAGACTCGGGCATGTACCTGCCGCCGAAGTCGCCGAAGAACGGCCCGTGCTGATCGCGCAGACTCACGTGGTCTCCGTTCTGCCGCGCACCGGTGTGTCTCCGGCGGCGAGGAATGCGTTGAGGGTGGCCACCGGGTCGCCCGTGACGAGCGCCTCACCGATGAGCACCACGTCGGCACCGGCCTGCCGGTATCGGGTGACGTCGTCGGGGTGCAGCACGGCAGACTCGGCGATGCGGATCGCCGAATCGGGGATCCGGTCGGAGAGCCGGGCGAACAGGTCGCGGTCGAGCTCGAGGGTGTGCAGGTTGCGGGCGTTGACCCCGATGAGGTCGGCGCCCAGATCGATGGCGACCTCGAGCTCCTCGGCGGAGTGCGTCTCGACGAGCGGGGTCATCCCGAGTTCCGTGATGAGGCTGTGCAGCTCGGTGAGGACGGTCCGTGACAGACCGGCGACGATGAGCAGCACGAGGTCGGCGCCGGCGGCGCGCGCCTCGAACACCTGGTACGGGGTGGCGATGAAGTCCTTGCGCAGCACAGGCACCGACACCCGGGCGCTGACCGCTTCGAGGTCGGCGAGGCTGCCGCCGAAACGGCGTTCCTCGGTGAGCACGCTGATCGCCGATGCGCGGCCCTGCTCGTACAGCGAGGCCTGCAGCGCAGGGTCGGGGATCTCGGCCAGCGCGCCGCGCGACGGGCTGGCGCGCTTGACCTCGGCGATGATCTTCACCCGGTCCGCCGGGGCGAGTGCCGAGAGCGCATCGAGGGCGGCGGGACGCGCGGCGGCGTCGCGCTCGACGACGGCGAGTGGACGTGACAGCGCGCGACGCTCGGCATCCTCCACGGCGCCGGCCGTCAGGTCGGCGAGGACCATCAGTGCGCCTTCGGCGCGTACTTCGGGCCCTTCACACCCCAGCCGGCCTTCGCCATCACCCAGCCGACGATCGCTCCGAGCACCACGATGGCGGCGCTGACCCAGACGCCGACGGGCTGGTTCAGGCAGAAGAAGACCGTGCCCGCGGTGAAGCCGACGAGCATGATCACGACGGCGGTCCAGGCAGCAGGCGAGTGTCCGTGGCCGGGATCGGCGATCGGGTTGGTCATGTTCTCCTCCGGGTGGCTAGGCGATGCTGACAGTCTATCGGGCCGAGTCCGTCGGATCGGTGCCGTGCGACAGCTCGTCCCAGGAATCGACCGAGTCGAGCGGGCCCGAACCGTGGTGGGCGCTCTCGGCAGTGGAACGGTAGCGACGCCCGCCGGCCGGCCAGCGGCGTGCGGTGACGAGCACGAAGACGGATGCCACGCCGAGCACGACCCAGCACAGCAGGGTGATCACAGGCCACGGCGTCGATGTGACACCGGCCACCACCTCGCCCACCGACTCCTCCCCACCCAGGCCGGTGACCTCGGTGACCGCCGGTGCCACCGCCGCGAGCGGCGCCGATCCGACCAGCGGCACGGTGCCGAGGATCAGAGCGACCGCGGCGCCGACGCCGAGCACGGCGAGGATGTGGCGCAGCACGGGACCGGCGATCGAGAGGGCGGCGCCCATCGCGAGCACCGCCAGCGACAGTGGGGCGAGCAGCGGGAAGAGCACGGCCCCGGTGACGGTGAGGGTCTCCCCCGCGTCGGCGCGCTGCACCGTCGCCCACACCTGGGTCGAGGAGATGATCCCGATCCCTCCGGTGAGCAGGAATGTGAGGACCCCGAGCATCCGGGCGCGGCGCAGCACGTCAGCCCACCCCGCTCGAAGACAGCTCGCGTCCGTCGAAGCAGGTGCGGGTGCCGGTGTGGCAGGCCGGGCCCTGCTGGTCGACCTGCAGCAGGATCGTGTCGGCATCGCAGTCGACGGCCACGCTGATCACCCGCTGCGTGTTGCCCGAGGTGTCTCCCTTGCGCCAGTACTCCTGGCGTGAGCGCGACCAGTACACCGCGCGGCCGCCGCTCAGCGTGCGGCGCAGCGCTTCGGCATCCATCCACGCGAGCATGAGCACCTCGCGGGTGTCGTGCTGCTGCACGATCACGGGAGCGAGTCCGGCGTCGTTCCACGCGATCCGAGACAGATCGTCCGGTGTCATCGCACCACCACGCCCTCGGCTCGCAGCGCGTCCTTGACGTCGCCGATCGAGAGCTGCCCGCTGTGGAACACGCTGGCCGCGAGCACGGCATCCGCCCCCGCTGCGATGGCCGGCGCGAAATCGCCGACATCGCCCGCTCCGCCGGAGGCGATCACCGGCACGACGGACACCTCGCGCATCAGGCGAACCAGCTCGAGATCGAAACCGTCCTTCGTGCCGTCGGCGTCGATCGAGTTGACCAGCAGCTCCCCGGCACCGCGTTCGACGGCCTCGCGCGCCCAGTCGAGCGCGTCGAGGGTGGTCTCGGTGCGCCCGCCGTGGGTGGTCACGGCGAATCCCGAGCGCGTCGAGGCCGTGCGCTTGACGTCGAGCGAGAGCACGAGCACCTGAGCGCCGAACCGGTCGGCGATCTCGTCGATGAGCGCGGGACGGGCGATCGCGGCGGAGTTGACGCCGATCTTGTCGGCGCCGACCGAGAGCAGACGGGCCACGTCGTCGACGCTGCGCACGCCGCCGCCCACGGTGAGCGGCACGAACACATTCTCGGCGGTGCGCTGCACGACGTCGTAGGTCGTCGCTCTCGCATCGACCGTGGCGGTGACGTCGAGGAAGGTGATCTCGTCGGCGCCCTGGGCGGCGTAGTGCGCGGCCAGCTCGACGGGGTCTCCCATGTCGCGCAGATTCTGGAAGTTGACGCCCTTCACGACGCGACCGGCGGCGACGTCGAGGCAGGGGATCACGCGTGCGGCGAGTGTCATCAGAGCCTCGCCGCGTCGATCGCGGTGACGAGGATGGCCCGGGCGCCCAGCGCGTACAGGTCGTCCATCACCTGGTTCACGCCCTTGCGGGGCACCATGACCCGCACCGCGACCCATTCGGGGTCGCGCAGCGGCGAGATGGTCGGCGACTCGCGACCCCCGGCGATCTCGACGGCCTGGTCGACGAGGTGAGCGGGGAGGTCGTAGTCGAGCAGCACGTACTGCCGGGCGACCATGACGCCGCGCAGGCGACGCAGCAGCCGTTCGGTTCCCGGCACGTCACCCGGCCGGCTGATCAGCACCGCCTCGGAGCGGATGATGACCGGCCCGAAGATCTCGAGGCCCGCCTGACGAAGCGTCGTGCCCGTCTCGACCACGTCGGCGATCACATCGGCGACGCCGAGACGCACGGCCGACTCGACCGCGCCATCCAGGGGGACGAGCTGAGCGGTCACGCCGTTCTCGCGCAGGAAGTCGTCGACCAGTCCGGGGTAGGCGGAGGCCACCCGCACTCCCTCGAGATCCTCGATGGTCGAGTAGCGGCCGGGAGGGGCCGCGAATCGGAAGGTCGAGCGGGCGAAGCCCAGCTGCTCGATCTCTCTGGCGTCGTCCTGACGGACGTCGCAGAGCAGGTCACGGCCGGTGATGCCGACGTCGAGAGCGCCGGATGCGACGTAGGTCGCGATGTCGCGGGGACGCAGGTAGAAGAACTCGACGCCGCTGTCGGCGTCGATGACGTGCAGGGTCTTGGGGTCGCGGCGGCCGGCGTACCCGGCCTCCGCCAGCATCTCGGCGGCTGTCTCGGAGAGCGAGCCCTTGTTCGGAACGGCGATGCGCAGCATGGATGTCTTTCGTATCTGGTGAACGGTGGTTTGAGACTCGCTCACAGATGTCGGTAGACGTCCTCTAGGGTCAGGCCCTTGGCGAGCATCATCACCTGCAGGTGGTAGAGCAGCTGGGAGATCTCCTCAGCGGCCTCGTCGGCCGACTCGTACTCGGCGGCCATCCAGACTTCGGCCGCCTCCTCGACGATCTTCTTGCCGATCGCATGCACTCCGCGATCCAGCTGTGCGACGGTGCCCGATCCCTCGGGACGCTCGAGCGCGGTGGCGCTGAGCTCGGCGAACAGTTCGTCGAATGTCTTCACGATTCCAGGCTAGCCGCTCGTGCACGCTCGCGAAGACGGATGACCGCGGCCTCGACGTCGGCCGCGCCGTACACCGCGGAGCCGGCGACGAACGTGTCGGCACCGGCCGCGGCGGCCTGTGCGATCGTGTCGTCCGAGATCCCACCGTCGACCTGCAGCCAGACATCGGATCCGCGCCGGCGCGCCTCGTCGCGCAGCGCTCGCAGCTTCGGCATCGTCTCGGGCATGAAGCCCTGCCCGCCGAAGCCCGGCTCGACGGTCATCACGAGGATCTGGTCGAACTCGTCGAGGATGTCGTAGAGCGCCTCGCCCGCGGTGCCCGGCTTGATCGCGATGCCCGCGCGCGATCCGATCGCCCGCAGACGCCGGGCGAGCGCCACGGGGTCGGCGGCCGCCTCGAGGTGGAAGGTGACGCTGGCGGCTCCCAGCTCGGCGTAGCCGGGCGCCCACCGGTCGGGGTCGGTGATCATCAGGTGCACGTCGAGCGGGACGGGGCTGGTCGCCTGGATCCGCTCGACCATCTGCGGCCCGAAGGTGAGGTTGGGCACGAAGTGGTTGTCCATCACGTCGACATGCGCGAAGTCGGCGGTCGCGATGCGGGCGAGCTCGGCCTGCATGTTCGCGAAATCCGCTGCGAGGATGCTCGGGTTGATACGCGGTGCGGCGGGGAGGGTCACGAGATGGTCCTTTCCGGGGCGGTGCGCTGCAGCAGCGCGAGGAACATGGCATCGGTGCCGTGCCGATGAGGCCAAAGCTGCGCACCGCCGCTGCCCGGGCCGTCGCCCGTGCGCGGTGCCAGGTCGATGGGCGACCGGGCGATGCCCGCCATCACCGAACGGGCATCGAGCTCGACGATGTCGTCTCGAAGGCGCAGAACCTCGGCGATGACGCCGGTCGTCTCGGCCAGATGCGGAGAGCAGGTCGCGTAGCCGACGATCCCGCCGGGAGCGAGCGCGTCGATCGCGGCATCGAGCAGCTGCATCTGCAGCTGCACGAGTTCCGCGACATCCTCCGGGGATCTGCGCCAGCGCGCCTCAGGGCGCCGGCGCAGCGCGCCGAGGCCGGTGCAGGGTGCGTCGACGAGGATGCGATCGAACGACGCCGGATGCTGCGCCGCGAACACGCGGCCGTCCTCCTCGTGCACCGGCACCTCGATCGGCAGCGGGCGCACGGCGTGCCGGACGAGCCCG
>NZ_DAMDLU010000025.1:20735-25469 GCF_032084865.1 Microbacterium sp. | reverse complement strand
CCTGCGGCGTGTCGCGTGCCGATCGGCCGCGACACCCCGTCAGGCGGGCGGATGATCTGAGATTCCCGACGTCACATCGTGTCGGATGCCGATGACCCGAGTGCACGCGTCAGCCGAGGTGCCGCGAGAAGTGGTGGGCGTCGATGTTCATCCGCTCTCGCAGGTAGAACCGGTGCGCGTCGAAGCGCTGCACGCCGGAGTCGAGGTCGAGCTGCCGGCATCCCGCGGCGACGGCGCGCTCGCGCAGCTCGTCGAGCAGCATCCGACCGTACCCGCGGGAGCGCTCTGACGCCGCGGTCGAGAGGTCATCGACGTACAGCTTGCGGATCGCGCTCGTGTTGGCGATGATCCGCCACCCGGCGACGGCCACGCACCGCTCCCCCACGAGCACCGCGGTGAACGTGAGGCCCTGCGGTGCACCCTCATGCAGCACCTGCTCCAGCAGTTCCACGGTCAGGTGCGGGCGCAGCTCCTGCAGCACCGGCAGTGCCACCGCCCAGCGCGGGTCGCCGAGCGCCAGGTCGACGAGGGCGAGCTGTTCGGTCGATGCGTATGCGGGGTCAACGGCCATGCTGCCTAGGCTATGCGCATGAGATCGGTGCGGGTGATCGTCAGCGGTCGCGTCCAGGGCGTCGGCTATCGGTGGTTCGTCCGTGAGACGGCGACGACCTGCGGGATCGTCGGCTGGATGCGCAATCGACGCGATGGCACCGTCGAGGCCGAGCTGCACGGCGACGGCGAGGCTGTTGACGACGTCATCTCGGCGCTGCGGCAGGGTCCGTGCTCAGCCCGAGTGGATGCGTTGCAGATCACCGACATCGGGTTCGACCGCCAGGACGGGTTCGAGATCCGCCCGATGGCGTGACGGCTCCCGCTCATCAGGCGTCAAGCGCCGCCGGCCCTTGCGTGACGAGCACATGGAACTGGGCGGCGTCGAGAACGCGGATCCCGAGCTCCTCCGCCTTCGCGAGTTTCGAGCCCGCACCTGGACCCGCCGCGACGAAGTCGGTCTTCTTCGAGACGCTGGATGCCGCCTTGCCGCCGGCCTTGATGATCGCCTCCTGAGCACCATCGCGCGTGTAGCCGTCGAGCGATCCGGTGGCGACGACGGTGAGCCCGTCGAGCACTCCCCCCTCGGCGACCGCTGCGCCCGGCCCCGGGTGCCCCGGCGTCGCCCACTGTACGCCCGCCGCCGTCCACTGATCGATGATGTCGATGTGCCAGTCCACCTCGAACCACTCCAGCAGCGAGTCGGCGATGATCCCGCCGACCCCTTCGACGGCGGCGAGATCTTCTCGGGACGCCGCGCGAATGGCATCCAGTGATCCGAACCACTGCGCGAGCGCACGCGCGGCGACCGGACCGACGTGCCGGATGTTCAACGAGACCAGCAGTCGCCACAGCTCCTTCGTCTTGGCCTTCTCGAGCTCGGCGAGCAGCTTGACGGCCGCCGACGACGGCTGGGGTCCTTCGACGCCCTCCTTCTTCTCGGCGGCCGTCGCGTTGCGGCGGAACGGCGACCGGGTCTTGACGATGCCGTCGTCGTCCTCCTTCGGCAGGCCCGTCTCGGAGTCGCGCACCACCACCTCGATCGGCACGATCTGCGCGAGCTCCAGCGAGAACAGGCCCGCCTCCGTGTCCAGCGGCGGCACCGCGGGATGGCTCGGCTGCGTCAGCGCCGCGGCTGTCACCTCGCCCAGCGCCTCGACGTCCAGCGCCCCGCGCGAGCCGATGTGCTCCACACGCCCCCGCACCTGAGCCGGGCAGGATCGCGCGTTCGGGCACCGCAGGTCGATGTCGCCCTCCTTCATCGGCCGAAGCGGCGTGCCGCACTCCGGGCATCCGGTCGGCATGACGAACTCGCGTTCGCTGCCGTCACGCTTCTCGACGACAGGGCCGAGCACCTCGGGGATCACGTCGCCGGCTTTTCGGAGCACGACGGTGTCGCCGATCAGCACACCCTTGGCCTTGACGACGTCCTTATTGTGCAGGGTCGCCTGACGCACCACGGAACCCGCCACATGGGCGGGCGCCATCACCGCGAACGGCGTCGCACGGCCGGTGCGGCCGACCGAGACGACGATGTCGAGCAGCGTGGTCTGCACCTCTTCGGGCGGGTACTTGTAGGCGATCGCCCAGCGCGGCGCGCGACTGGTCATGCCCAGCTCATCGTGCAGGGCGAGCTCGTCGACCTTGACGACGATGCCGTCGAGCTCGTGCTCGATGTCGTGTCGGTGCTCGCCGAAGTGGGCGACGAAGTCGGCGACCTCGTCGATCGAGTGGCACACCTTCGTGTGCGGGCTCGTCGGCAGGCCCCAGCTCGCCACCAGGTAATACACCTCGCTCTGCGCGGCGACCGGCGGATCCGGCCAGGCACCGATGCCGTGCACGTACAGCGAGAGCGAGTCGATGCGCAGCAGACCCGCTTCGAGTTCGAGGCCGGTCTTCTTGTCGATCTGCTGACGCAGTCCCCCACTGGCGGCGTTGCGTGGATTCGCGAAGGCGGGGAATCGTCGAGCGGCGGCGGTGCGGGCCTTCTCTTCGTCGAACGGACGCTTCGCGCCGCCTCGTGCCTCCCACCGCTCGAGCGCATCGGCGTACGCACGATCCCGGAACGCTGCCTGCGCCGCGTTGAGCCGCTCGAACGCGGCGACCGGGATGAACACCTCGCCGCGCACCTCGACGATCTCAGGATGCCCCTCGCCACTGAGCCGCTCGGGGATGTCGGCGAGGCGCAGCGCGTTCTCGGTCACGATCTCGCCCACACGTCCGTCGCCGCGAGTGGCCGCTGACGAGAGCACGCCGTTCTCGTAGCGCAGGTTGATGGCCAGCCCGTCGATCTTCAGCTCGGTCAGCCAGGCCACGTCGCGTCCGGCAGCTGCCACGGTCTTGACCTGCCAGTCACGCAGCTCGTCGAGCGAGAACACGTTGTCGAGGCTGAGCATCCGCTCGGCGTGCTCGATCGTCGCAAGGCCCGTGGCCTCGGCCGCGCCCACCATCTGGGTGGGCGAGTCCTGCCCCTGCAGCTCGGGATGCAGGCGCTCGAGCTCTTCGAGCCGCCGCATCCAGCCGTCGTACGTCGCGTCGTCGACGAGCGACGTGTCGCGTCCGTAATACGCGTCCTTCGCCTCGAGGATGCGAGTCGTGAGCTCTTCGGCTTCGGCGCGGACGTCGGTCAGCGAGATGTTCTCAGGCACCCCGCAAGTCTACGAGCGGGCACCGACAAGACGCGGGTGTTGACGCCCGACCTGCGCTCCGTCTGAGGGAGCTCAGGCGTCGACCGGCACTGCCGAGACGGTCGTGTCGATCGTGAACTGCCCGAGCACCCGCGTGCCGACGTAGATGACCGCGCTCTGGCCGGGTGCGACTCCGTCGAGCGGCACCTCGGGCACGACGCGCACGCCGTCATCGGTCACCTGCGCTCGAGCCGGCACCGGGTCGGCGTGCGCGCGGATCTGCACCTCGCACGCGAAGTCCGACTCTGCAGGCGCGGCGCCGGCCCACGAGAAGCGCTGCCCGGCGATCTCGGCGATCGCCAGCGCCTCCTTCGGGCCGACGACCACGGTGTTGGACACCGGTCGCACCTCGAGCACGAAGCGCGGCTTGCCGTCCGGGGCCGGCATGCCCAGGCGCAGGCCCCGGCGCTGTCCGACGGTGAACGCGTGGGCGCCGTCGTGACTGCCCACGACCTCGCCACTGCGGTCGACGATGTCGCCGGTCGCCGTGCCGACCTTCTCCGCGAGCCAGCCGCGCGTGTCGCCGTCGGGGATGAAGCAGATGTCGTGACTGTCCGGCTTCTGCGCGACGGTGATGCCGCGCGCCGCAGCCTCGGCCCGCACGAGCGCCTTCGACGGCGTGTCGCCGAGCGGGAAGTAGGTGTGCGCCAGCTGCTCGGCGTTCAGCACACCGAGCACGTACGACTGGTCCTTGGCGGAGTCCGACGCGCGGTGCAGCTCGAGCCCGCCGGAGCCGTCGACGAGGGTCGCGTAGTGACCGGTGCAGACTGCATCGAAGCCGAGTTCGATCGCCCGCTCCAGGAGAGCGGCGAACTTGATCTTCTCGTTGCAGCGCAGGCACGGGTTGGGGGTGCGGCCCGCCTTGTACTCCGAGATGAAGTCGTCGATGACGTCATCGCGGAAACGCTCCGAGAAGTCCCACACGTAGAACGGGATGCCGAGCAGATCGGCCACGCGCCGGGCATCCAGTGCGTCCTCGACGGTGCAGCATCCGCGGCTGCCGGTGCGCAGGGTGCCGCCCGCCCGCGACAGCGCGAGGTGCACTCCCACCACCTCGTGCCCGGCGTCGACGGCGCGCGCCGCGGCCACCGCCGAATCGACGCCGCCGCTCATCGCCGCAAGAACTCGCATGGAATCCAGTCTACGAGCGCTCGCCTGAACGGCTCCCGTCAGCGTGTGGCGCGCGCCACGGCATCCGGGATCGCGGCGAGCACCGCCTCGACGTCCGACGGGGTCGAGGTCGTGCCGAGCGTGAACCGCAGCACGCTCCGGGCGTCCTGCTCGCTGCGCCCCATCGCCAGAACGACGTGCGAGGGCTCGGCGACGCCGGCCTGACATGCCGATCCGGTGGATGCCGAGATGCCGGCCATGTCGAGCAGGAACAGCAGGCTCTCGCCCACCGTCCCCGGGAACAGCAGATGCGCATTGCCGGGCAGGCGATCGACCGGATCGCCGAGCAGCCTCGCCGAGGGGACGGCGGCGAGGACTCCGGCGACGA
>NZ_DAMDLU010000025.1:12610-20725 GCF_032084865.1 Microbacterium sp. | reverse complement strand
GAGCCGGTCGCGCAGCGCGGCGAGCCGACTGCTCTCCCGCTCACGTTCGGCTTCGGTCGCCTCCAGCGCGGCAGCCAGGGCCGCCGCTCCCGGAACGTCCTGCGTGCCGGCGCGCAGACCGCGCTGCTGCGATCCGCCGTGCAGCAGCGGTGCGATCCGCGCGCTGCGGGCCGCGACCAGCATGCCGGTTCCCACCGGGGCGCCGATCTTATGCCCGGCGAGGCTCAGCGCCACAAGCCCGGCACCTGCGGGAGCGTCGCCCCTCAGCTCGCGGAAGACCACGGGCAGGTGGCCGAAGGCCGACACCGCGTCGAGGTGCAGCGGAATGCCCGCGGCCGCCGCCGAACGGCTCAGCGCGACCGCGTCGTTGAGGGTGCCCACCTCGTTGTTCGCGATGAGCGCGGTCGCGAGAGCCGCGCCGTCCAGGGCAGCGGTGAACATCGACACGGCGATCCGGCCGCGTTCGTCGACCTGCACCGGCCGCACCAGGGCGCCCTCGCGCTCGAGGGCGGCGACGGTGTCGATGGTGGCGTGATGCTCGGCATCCGGAAGCACGATCGCCCGCGCTGCCCCGGCGCGGGCCGTCCACATGCCGCGCAGCGCGGTGTTGATCGACTCGGTGCCGCCCGACGTGAACACGACCTCTATCGGGTCGCAGCCGACGACGGCCGCGGCCCGCTCGCGGGAGTCCTCGAGCAGGCGGCGAGCAGCCTGGCCCGCGCCGTGGGTCGACGATGCGTTGCCCACGATCTCGGATGCTGTCAGCCACGCTTCACGGGCAGCGGCGCGCAGCGGCGTCGTCGCCGCGTGATCGAGGTAGTGCCGCATCACCCCATCCTCCCACCGCCCCGGCGGCCGCGGCTGAGCACAGACCCGGAGGGTGGCGCCATCCCCGTGAGACCGAGGGCCACTCCACGCGGGACGGAGATTCATCAACGGAGGGTCTCCCCGCTTAGTCTGGACTCCATGCCCGCTCAGCCCGCACCGCCTCTCGGCGGCGACGCTCTCGACCATCTCGGCGTGCGCCTGCACGACGGAGGCGGAACGCTGCGCGTCTGGTCCGGGAACGCATCGTCCGTCGAGGTCGTGATCTTCGACGAGCACGACCTCGACTGGGAGACCGCCACGCTGCCGCTCGAGCGGCAGACGGCCGGGATCTGGGAGGTGACCACCGACCTGCTGCAGCCGGGTACGCGCTACGCGCTGCGCGTGGACGGCCCCCACGGTCCGGGCAACGTGTTCAACTCCGAGACCCTGCTGCTCGACCCGTACGCCCGCGGCCTCGCGCACGGCGGCGGGTACCAGGAGTGGCGCTCGGTGGTCATCGCCGACGGCTTCGACTGGGGCGATGTGCGAAAGCCAGCCGTGCCGATGGATGAGACCGTCATCTACGAGGGCCACATCAAAGGCCTCACCAAACGCCACCCCGGTGTGCCCGCCGCGCTGCACGGCACGTACGCCGGCCTGGCACACCCGGCGATGATCGAGTACCTGACAGAGCTGGGGGTCACGAGCATCCAGCTGCTGCCGGTGCACGCGTTCGTGCCCGAGCCGCGACTGCTCGAGCGCGGTCTGACCAACTACTGGGGCTACAACACCCTGAACTTCTTCACCCCGCACACCGCCTACGCCACCCAAGCCGCCCGCCGCGGCGGCCCCGAGGCCGTGCTCGACGAGTTCAAGGGCATGGTCAAGCTGCTGCACCAGGCGGGCCTCGAGGTCATCCTCGATGTCGTCTACAACCACACCAGCGAAGAGGGCCTCGGCGGCCCCCGATCCAGCTTCCGCGGCATCGACAACGCGCTCTACTACCGTCAGCTCGACGACGGCGCGTACGTCGACACCACCGGCTGCGGCAACACGCTCAACACATCGGCAGACGCGCCCGCACGTCTCGTGCTCGACTCGCTGCGCTACTGGGCCACCGAGATGCAGATCGACGGCTTCCGCTTCGATCTCGCCACATCCCTGGCGCGTGACGGCGGCCATGAATACGACCGCGAGCACCCCCTGCTGCAGGCCATCGCCGAGGATCCCGTACTGCAGGACGTGAAGATCATCGCCGAACCGTGGGACGTCGGGCTCGGCGGCTGGCAGACGGGCAACTTCCCTGCCGGATGGAGCGAGTGGAACGACCGCTTCCGCGACCGTGCCCGCAACTTCTGGCTCAGCGACATCGACTACGCCCGACGGGCCTCGGCGCCCGTCGGCGTCGGCGGATTCGCCAATCGTCTCGCCGGCTCCGCCAACACCTACTCGCCCGAGCGCGGACCTCTCGCGAGCATCAACTTCATCACCGCCCACGACGGCTTCACGCTGCACGACCTCGTCAGCTACGACGTCAAGCACAACGAGGCCAACGGTGAGCAGAACCGCGACGGCGCCGACGTGAACCGGTCGTTCAACCACGGCGTCGAGGGCGAGACCGACAATCCCGCCATCCTCGCCGCACGACGCCGCGCCATGCGCAACCTGATGGGCACCCTGCTGCTCTCGGCCGGCATCCCGATGATCACCGCGGGCGACGAGTTCGGCCGCACGCAGAAGGGCAACAACAACGCCTACTGCCACGACTCCCCCCTCACCTGGCTGAACTGGACCCACGAGCCGTGGCAGCAGGACCTGCGGGCGCACGTCTCGCTGCTCACGCGTCTGCGTGCCGAGAACCGCGCGCTGCGGCCCGCGCGATACGCGGTGCTCGGCGAGCACGTCCCCGAGGCGTCGGAGATGGAATGGTTCGACCAGAACGGCGAGACCATGGCCGCCGAGCAGTGGAACGATCCCCGTCACCGCACCCTGCAGTACGTCGCGACGAGCGACCCGCGCGACGGCGAGAGCAACCGCATCCTGCTGATCGTGCACGGCACCGAGGCTCCGATCGACGTCCGCCTGCCCGACGGGCTCAGCGACGTGACCTCGTTCACGTCGCTGTGGTCCAGCGCCGACGAGGCGCCGCGCGGTGAGCAGCGTCGATACGCGCCCGGCGAGGTCCTGCCGATCGCGGGCACCTCGATGCAGCTCTTCCGGGTCGAGTGACGCGCACCAGCAGGCACGGTACATTCAAGGTGTGGCAGCACCGACAGCACGTGACTCTGCGGGTCTGAGAAGCCCCGCCCAGATCCCTCTGCGCCCTGCCGTCGAGACGGTCCACGTCCCCGGCCTGAGGGCCGGGCGGATCCCGATCTTCTCGCCGACGCCGCATGTGCCCCAGGGGTATCCCGCGAAGGCCTTCGTCGGAGAGGCGGTGCCGTTCGACGTCGTGGCCTTCCGCGAGGGGCACGATCTCATCGGAGTGCATCTGCGTCTGTCGTCCCCCGATGGGCGCGAGACGCTGCACCGGCTCAGCCCGCTCGGCGACGGCACCGACCGCTGGCGCACGACCATCGCGATCGACCTCGCGGGAGACTGGCGCCACCGGTTCGAGGCGTTCTCGGATGACTTCGGCACCTGGGCGCACGCCGCCGAGGTCAAGGCGCTCGCCGGGGTCGACATCGCGGTGATGTGCGCGCTGGGCGTGCAGCTGCTCGCCGCGGCAGCCGAGGAGACCGACCGGCCCGCGACCGAGACCCGCATCCTGAAAGCCGCGGCCACGACGCTGCGGAAAGCGCAGAAGAAGACGGATGCCGAGGCGCTGCACGCCGTCGCCGTCGACATCGCCCTAGGTGAGGCCTTCGCCGCCCGCCCGCTCGCCTCGCTCGGATCCGTCACCGAGTGGCTGCCGCTGCGCGTCGAAAGACACCGGGCCGGTGTCGGCGCCTGGTACGAGTTCTTCCCCCGCTCCGAGGGCGCGGTGCGAGGCGAGGACGGCACCGTGACGAGCGGGACGTTCCGCACCGCGACGCAGCGGCTGCCGGGTGTGGCTGGCATGGGCTTCGATGTGGTCTACCTCGTGCCGATCCATCCGATCGGAGAGACGAACCGCAAGGGCCGCAACAACACCTTGACGACCGAGCCGGGCGATCCGGGGTCGCCGTACGCGATCGGATCCGCCGACGGCGGGCACGACGCGATCCACCCCGACCTCGGCACCGAGAAGGACCTGCGTGCCTTCATCCGCGCCGCGGCGAAGGAGGGCCTCGAGGTGGCCCTGGATCTCGCCCTGCAGGCGTCTCCCGATCACCCCTGGGTGACCGAGCACCCGGAATGGTTCACGACCCTCCCCGACGGCACGATCGCCTACGCCGAGAACCCGCCGAAGAAGTACCAGGACATCTACCCGATCAACTTCGACAACGACCCGGCCGGCAGCTACGCCGAGATGCTGCGCGTCGTCATGCACTGGGTGTCTCTCGGCGTGAAGATCTTCCGGGTCGACAACCCGCACACCAAGCCGCTGCAGTTCTGGGAGTGGCTGATCGCCGAGGTCGACGCCCAGGATCCCGACGTAATCTTCCTCGCCGAGGCGTTCACCCGACCGGCCGTGATGCGCGCGCTGGCGGCCGTGGGCTTCCAGCAGAGCTACTCGTACTTCACCTGGCGCAACACCAAGGCTGAGCTCGAGGAGTTCCTCACCTCTGTGTCGCAGGAGACGAGCGACTACATGCGCCCGAACCTGTTCGTGAACACGCATGACATCCTCACCGAGTACCTGCAGTACGGCGGACGGGCGGCGTACCGCATCCGGGCCTGCATCGCCGCGACCGCGGCTCCGATCTGGGGCGTGTACGCGGGGTACGAGCTGATCGAGAACGTGGCGAGGCCCGGCTCCGAGGAGAACATCGACAACGAGAAGTACGAGTACAAGTTCCGCGACTGGGACGGCGCCGAGCAGCGTGGCGAGTCCCTCGCTCCGCTGCTGCGGCGCCTGAACGAGATCCGGCGGGAGCATCCGTCGCTCGGTCAGCTGCGCAACTTCTCGGCGCACTGGAGCGACGACGACGCCGTGCTGGTGTACTCCAAGCATCTGGATGCCGCATTCACCGGCACCGGACGCGCCGACACCATCATCGTCGTGGCGAATGTCGACCCGCACTCCGTGCGCGAGACGACGGTGCACCTCGACACCACGATCTGGGGCATCGAGCCCGGTGATGCGTTCGAGGTCGAGGATCTGCTCACCGGAGCCGTCTGGACCTGGACCGACCACAACTATGTGCGACTCGACGCGTTCGCCGAGCCGGTGCACATCCTGAAGGTGAAGGAGCGATCATGAGCTATCTCGAGGACGTCTCTGCGTCGGCGGAGTGGATCGCGGTGTCGCAGTCCACCCATCACGACCCCCACGCCGTGCTCGGCGCGCATCCGCGCACCGACTCCGTGGGCCGCACCACCACCGCGATCCGCGTACGTCGGCCGTTCGCCGAAGCGGTGCAGGCGGTCTTCGACGACGGGTCGCGGCTGGACCTTGCGCATGTCGCGCACGGGATCTGGGAGGGCGATCACAGCGGACCGCCGGTGCCGTACCGCATCGCGACCACCTACGAGGGCGGCGAGGAGACCATCGCCGGAGACCCGTACCGTCACCTCAGCGCGGTCGGCGAGCTCGACATACACCTCATCGCCGAGGGCCGCCACGAGCGCCTCTGGGAGGTGCTCGGCTCGCACCCGCGTGCTCTCGACGGAGAGCAGGGGGTCGACTTCGCGGTGTGGGCGCCGAACGCCAGGTCGCTGCGCGTGGTCGGCGACTTCAACGGATGGAACGGTGAAGGCCACGCCATGCGCTCGATGGGCGGCAGCGGAGTGTGGGAGCTGTTCATCCCCGATGTCGCGGCGGGCGCGCGCTACAAGTACGAGATCCTCGGCGCAGACGGGCACTGGCGGCTGAAGGCCGACCCGATGGCGCAGCAGGCCGAGCTGCCACCGGCGACAGCCTCCGTCGTCACGCTGAGCGCCTACCGCTGGAACGACGACGCGTGGCTGCGTCGTCGGGCTGCGGCCCACGCGGTCTCGCAGCCGATGTCGGTGTACGAGCTGCACCTCGGTTCGTGGCGCGGCGGTCTGACCTATCGCGACGCGGCCGACCCGCTGATCGAGCACGTGCTGGCCACGGGGTTCACGCACGTGGAGTTCATGCCTCTCGCCGAGCATCCGTTCGGCGGATCGTGGGGGTACCAGGTGAGCGGCTACTACGCCGCGACGAGCCGGTTCGGCACACCGGATGATCTGAGATACCTGATCGACCGGCTGCACCAGTCCGGCATCGGCGTGATCATGGACTGGGTTCCCGGTCACTTCCCGAAGGACGAGTTCGCCCTGGCGCGCTTCGACGGCACCCCGCTGTACGAGCACTCCGACCCGCGACGCGGCGAGCATCAGGACTGGGGCACGCTGGTCTTCGACTACGGTCGCAGTGAAGTGCGCAACTTCCTCGTGGCGAACGCGCTGTTCTGGCTCAGCGAGTTCCACATCGACGGTCTGCGCGTCGACGCGGTCGCCTCGATGCTCTACCTCGACTACTCGCGCAAGGCGGGCGAGTGGGAGCCGAACGTCCACGGCGGACGCGAGAACCTCGAGGCGATCCGCTTCCTGCAGGAGGTCAACGCCACGGCCTACCGCAAGCACAAGGGCATCGTGATGATCGCCGAGGAGTCCACGGCGTTCCCCGGTGTGACAGCTCCCACCGACCATGCCGGTCTCGGCTTCGGGTTCAAGTGGAACATGGGCTGGATGAACGACTCGCTCGAGTACATGAAGCGCGATCCGCTGCACCGATCGCACCACCAGGGTGAGATGACGTTCTCGTTCGTCTACGCGTTCGGCGAGAACTACATGCTGCCGATCAGCCATGACGAGGTCGTGCACGGCAAGGGCAGTCTGGTCTCTCGGATGCCGGGCGACCACGCGCACAAGCTCGCGAACCTGCGCGCGTACCTCGGGTTCATGTGGGGGCACCCCGGCAAGAAGCTGCTGTTCATGGGGCAGGAGTTCGGTCAGATCGGTGAGTGGTCGGTCGACCGCGAGCTGGACTGGTGGCTGCTCGATCAGCCGTCGCACGCCCAGCTGCAGCAGCTGGTCAGCTCTCTGAACGCCGTCTACCGTGCACAGGCGCCGCTGTGGGAGCGCGACAACGACGGTTCGTCGTTCTCGCGTCTGGGCGCGCCCAGCTGGGATCCCAGCGTGATCGCGTTCGAGCGCCGGGATGCCCACGGGGGCCGTCTCGTGGTCATCTCCAACTTCGCGGGCGTGACGCGCACAGGCTATCGTCTCGCCCTTCCGGTCGAGGGATCGTGGCAGGAGATCCTGAACACGGATGCCGCGGCCTTCGGCGGCAACGACGCGGGCAACCTCGGCATGATCAGCGCGCAAAGCGAGAACGACGACGACCCCGCGATCGCGACCGTCACGCTTCCGGCGCTGTCGACGCTGTGGTTCCGGTATCAGCCCGACCCGCACCTGCCGACGCCGAGCCACTGGTGAACGACCGGCGCCCGGCCCCTGAGGGGCCGGGCGCCGTCGTTCGCTCGCTGTGCCGGGTCAGAACAGCAGCGAGGTGAGCCTCGTGCGCGCCGACGTGACGCGCGGGTCGGTGGGGCCGATCAGCTCGAACAGCTCGACCAGCCGCTCGCGGACGCGGGTGCGGCTGTCGGCGTCGACGGCGGTGAACAGATCCAGCAGTCTGCCGAAGGCGTCATCCACATGCCCGCCGGCGAGATCGAGATCGGCGACCTGGAACTGCGCGTCGACATCCGTCGGCCCGGCAGCCGCGGCCGCACGAACCTGCTGCAGATCGAGGCCCTGCACGCGGTGCAGCAGACGCACCTGGCCGAGCCCGGCCTTGGCATCCTCGTCACGCGGATTCTCGGCGAGAGCCTTCTCGTACGCACTGATCGCGCGGGCGTAATCGCCGGCTTCGATCGCCTCGAACGCCTCCGCGTGCAGCGGCGGCAGCGGCGCCGGCTCGTCCGCATCCGCGGCCGGGGCGTCGTCGCCGAACGGCACCGAGCCGGTCACGCCGTTCTGCCCGGCGACTTCGAGCAGGCGGGCGAAGACCTCACGCACCTGCTCCTCGGGAACCGCACCGGTGAACATCGGCACGGGCTGACCGCCGATCAGCGCGACGACCATCGGGATCGACTGGGCACGGAAGGCCTGGGCGACCTGCGGGTTGGCGTCGACGTCGACCTTGGCGAGCACGACGCGTCCGCGCTGCTCGCGCGTCACCTTCTCGATGATCGG
>NZ_DAMDLU010000025.1:8090-12600 GCF_032084865.1 Microbacterium sp. | reverse complement strand
CGACGGGAACCGAGCGCGACAGCTCGAGGATCTCCCCGAACGACTGGTCCGTCACGTCGACGACGACATCCGGAGCGTCATCGCCGGGCGCGGCCGGCGCTGCGGGGCCGGCCGGCGCGGAAGCCGCGGCCGGACGGTTGCGCAGAGAGGACAGGTCGACGGCGCCGCGCAGGGCGGCAGCGGAGATCTCGGTCACTGGTTCACCTTCACGCTGAGGAGGTCCTGATGGTATGCGAGGAGACGGATCTGCTCCTTCGAGCCCTGCGCGGGCACGGAGAAGAAGAGCTGGATGCCGTAGGTCGTCGTGAAGCCCTTCGCGGACTCCTTGACGCCGGTCAGCACGCTCGCCTCCTGATTGTCGCCGATCCGGATCACGGCATCGGCGGTGGTCGGTGTGATCGTATCGACGTCGTCGACGCGCACGGCCACCACTGCGCCGCTGCCCAGGGTGGCGAGGGAGAGCGGCGTCTCGTCGGGTGCCTTCATGTCGAACGCGACCGACGAGGTGGTGTCGGCCTGCTTCTCCTTGAGCCCGGTGAGGACGGCGGTGCGACTGTCGCGGATGCTCTGGGCGAGCTTCTCGGCGGTGGCGTCGAAACGCCCGGCGAACTCGCTCTTGTCACCGTTGTCGACGAAATCGGCGAAGGCGTCGGCCACCTGCTCGGGCGCCAGCGCGAGGAACGGCGACTCCGCCGGGATGCGGGTCGTGCCGAGCCAGGCCGGGGCGACGTCGGGGAACTCAGCCGCGGCCGGCATGTCGGCCATCTCGGTGACGTGGTAGTTCGACCACGGATCGTCCTGCGTCATCGTCAGCAGGACGGGCGCGGCCTTCTCGTCCTTCTCGGAGACCGTCAGGGCGAGCACGGTGCGCGGCCAGCTGTCGGTCGCCTCCGGAAGCACGATCTTGACCCTGTCGCGCGGAGCCGTCAGTGGTTCGGTGCGCTCGGCGATCGCCGCGCGCAGAGCGTATTCCGTGCGCCGGCCCTCGAGCACGATGCCGGAAAGACGGGTCTCGGCGCGAGCGATGTCGAGATCTGTGTCGGCCTGCTTCACGACCTTGGCGATCTCGGAGACGATGCGCTGACCCTGCTTCTTCGTCACGACCGGCGGCTTCTGATCTTCGGGTGTCACCACCGTCGGCGTGGGAGTCGGCGTCGGCGTCTCCGCACCGAAATCCGGCCAGGACTCCGACGTGCAGCCGGTCGCGAGCACGGCGGTCAGAGTCAGGGCGGGAAGCCCGATTGCGAGGCGGCGTCGCAGCGCCGTGCGCGGCGTGCGCCCGGATGCCCGTTCCTCACCCTCGGGGGCGCCGGAGGCCGGCTCGGGCCGACCGTTCGCCGGACGGTCGCCATCGACGGCGGTCCCGTCACCGGACTCGATGGCTTCACGCTCGGGAGCACCCTGCATCTCGATGGGCTGCGTCTCCGGAAGCGGCCCCGGACCCTTCCGCAGCGGCCCGCGTCCGCGACGCTGGTGTCGGATGGCCAGGAAGTAGAGCACGAGACCGGCGAGCAGGAGGATGCCGCCGGCGGTCATAAGCGGACCCGCCAGCGGGGTGCGGGTGTCGACGCCCCAGCTGACGGCGACGTCGTCGGGCGCGGGTTCGATGCCGTCACGCGCGATGAGCACGCTGTGTCCCGGCGTCAGCTGCATCCCGGTCACCAGGTAGTCCTCCTCGGCGAACGAGTCGAGCCAGAGATCGGAGCCTGCCGGGTTGCGTCCCGAGGTCTCGCCGCCTCCGGCCGGTGCCTGCTGCGGCTCGACGGTCTCGCTGACCGGGCGATCGCCCTTCCCGAGGGTGACCTTCGTGTAGCTCGTGTCGGAGAGCCAGGCCTCGGCGTCGTCGGTGCGGGCGTAGGCGGCGAAGATCTCGCCCTCGCCGCGCACGAGCAGCGTCTGCAGTCCAGGGTGTGCGCTGAGCACCTCTGCATCGACCAGCAGATAGGGCTGTGATCCGTCGACGGAGAGCGCCATCGTCTGCTCTGTGGGCCCCATGAAGATGGTGCGCTGGGCGATCCCGGCTCCGATGAGAACCGTGGCCAGCACGAAGGCCACGACGGCCCATACGAAACGCACGAATCAACTCCTTACGTGACCGGGCATCCGCCGCCGGTCCGTTCGACGTTTCAGACTAGCGAAACCAGCTGGGCATTACCCACGAAGCGGAGTGTCCCGCCCCGGCAGAATGCGCTGCGGCCCGTCGCGGGGGCGTCGCACCGAGCAGCAACTAGGATCTTCGCAGATCGACCAGGAGAGCCATGAAGATACACAGTCCCTTTCGAACCGCGCTGGTGGCGACGCTCGGCGTGGGCCTGGGCCTGCTGCTGCTCGCCGGGGCGCAGACACTCTCGACGATCATCCTGTACATCGGGACGGCTCTGTTCCTGAGTCTGGGACTCGACCCCCTCGTCACCTTCCTCGAACGCCGTGGACTCCCCCGCTGGGCCGCTGTGCTTTCCACCATCCTCGCCGTGCTGGGCGTCTTCGCCGCTGTCATCCTGATCGTGCTGCCCGTCGTCACCGATCAGATCACGCAGCTGGTGCAGCGCATCACGCCGCTGTTCGTCAACGGCGAGCAGACCGTGAGCGACATCAAGGGCTGGCTCACCGACGCGTTCCCCAACCTCGAGGTGAACCTCGTGTTCGACTACATCGACAGCTGGATCACCTCCGAAGAGTGGACCAAGAGCGTGACCGCATGGAGCACCACCATCGGCGAGGGCGTGTGGGTGGTCGGCGGCGCCGTGCTGGCCGGCGCGTTCGGTGCGTTCATCGTGCTGATCCTCACGATCTACATGACCGCCTCGACCCCCTCGCTCAAGCGCGCCGTCTACCAGCTGGTGCCGGCGTCCAGGCGTGAGCGCTTCATCGACATCGCAGACCAGATCACCGATTCGGTCGGCCACTACGTGATGGGCCAGGTCTCCCTCGGTGTGATCAACGGCATCCTGAGCATGATCTACCTGTCGATCATCGATGCCCCGTTCACCGCGGTGCTCGCCGTGGTCGCCTTCTTCTTCTCGCTCATCCCCCTGGTCGGGACCCTGACCGGCTCGACGATCATCGTGCTCGCCTGCCTGCTGCCCGGGGTGGGGTCACCGGGGACGGCTCTGGCAGCGGCGATCTACTACTTCATCTACATGCAGGTCGAGGCGTACTTCATCGCGCCGCGCATCATGAGCCGTGCAGTGTCAGTTCCGGGAGCGGTGGTCGTCATCGCCGCCCTGTCCGGCGGGGCGCTGCTGGGGCTCCTCGGTGCGCTGATCGCCATCCCCGTCGCGGCGAGCATCCTGATCATCTACCGGCAGGTGCTGATCCCGCGCATGAACGAGCGCTGAGGGAGGATCGGCGCGCTCAGTCGATGCGCCAGCAGCGTGTGTGCCAGTGCCGGCGCGACGCGAGGTCGGCACTCTCCCCCATCACCCCGTCCGCACGCCAGACGACGACATGCGCGGTACCGGGAGAGATGCTGCCGGCGCATCCGGGGCACCGGTACTCCTTGAGCGCCTGACCCGACGAGATCGGCTGCACGGTCCATTCCCGGCCGCGCTTCGTCTCGGTGCGCTTCCACCCGGCCAGAAGCCGGTCGAAGGAGTCGTCGGACGTGGCGCGCTCAGGCCGGCGGCGATGGGAGCGTGGCATGACGCCCGGTCACCACCAGTGGTTGCGCGTCCAGAAGTTGTACGCTCCGGCCCAGCTCCCATAGCGCCCGACGGCATACCCGTTGCCCCAGCGCAGGTTGTCGACAGGGTCGTAGCCGTTGCCGGGAACCTTGCTGCAGGGCAGGGCCTGCACGAGCCCGCACGCGCCCGACGACTTGTTGGTCGCGTTCGGGTTCCAGCCGCTCTCCTTGGAGACGATGTAGTCGACGTACGGCCAGTCGCTGCTCGCGATACCGGCGGCGGCCATCCACTCCTCCTTGGAGCCGCCACCCGTGTAGCGCGGCTGCGCGGGCGTGCTGCTCTTGGGAGCCGCTGCCTTCGTCTTCTCCGCCGGCGCGGGCGCGGGCGGAGGCGTGGGCTTCGGCTTCACGTAGACCTCGAAGGCGCTGCGGTCGACGGACACGATGTCAGCACCCTCGACCGAGACGGTGATGCTCTGCGTGTCGGCGGAGGCGAGCGAGAAGGCGGTCACGGGCGTATCGGCCGGCTCGGGATCGGCGACGGCGACGCCGCTCGGCGCCATCATGGCAGCGGAGATGCCGACGACCGCGAGGCCGGCCAGCACAGCGCTGACACGCTGACGCGTCTGGTTCTTCTTCGCACGCGAGACGGTCGGGCGCGTCGCGGTCGAGATCAATTCGTTATCGGGAGTCACGATGGCCACCAGTCTACGCACAGCTCAGCATCACATCCATGAGAACTCACCGAGAACGCCTCAGCGCACCGAGAGGAGCACCTCCACCGTGGCGTCGAGAAGAGCATCCACCTGCTCCTCCCGATATCCGCCGCGCTGCATGCGGAACGCGGCGCTGCGCACCTGCTCGACGTCGAGCGGCTCCCCCCCCCCC
>NZ_DAMDLU010000025.1:0-8080 GCF_032084865.1 Microbacterium sp. | reverse complement strand
GATGCGGCCGCCGACGTGATCGACCTCATCCATCCGGTAGCCGAAGGTCAGGATGCTCGTGCGTGCGAACCGCTTCTTCGCGGGCCGGCTGAGGTGATCGAGCACCTGCTGAGCGTCGTCCCGCGCGCGGGCCACCCAGGCATCCACACCCACGCTGCTGATCGCCCGCTCGCGGGTGCGCTGCGCGAAAGCATCCTCCACCCGAGCAAGGGCGGCATCGACATCAGCGATGACGTACCCTCCTCTGACCAGGGGGAAGGATGCGGCACGCACGTCGTCCGCCCCGAAATCGTCGCGCGACGCCTCGAACGCCGCACGGGCGGAGTCGAGAAAGCTGTCGACCGCCGCACGGTGGTATCCGCGCTGGCGCCCCGTGGCCAACGGGAATGCCGGCGGCGCCTCGTCGTGTGCGGAGACGAGCATCTCGAGGTCGGAATCAGTCATCAGGATCCGATCAGAGGGGTGAGCAGGTGGTACAGGGCGAGCGCCGGAACGGTGGAGGGAAGGATGCTGTCGAGCCGGTCGAGCAGACCGCCGTGTCCGGGAAGCCAGGAGCTCATGTCCTTGATGCCGAGATCGCGCTTGAGCATCGATTCGCCCAGATCGCCGATCGTGGCGAAGATGAGGATCGCCGCGCCGAAGATCAGACCGCACCACCAGGGCAGCTGCAGCAGGAAGATCGCGAGGAGCACGCCCACGGCGAGCGAGCCGACCACCGCACCGCCGAAGCCCTCCCAGGTCTTCTTCGGGCTGATCCGCGGGGCCATGGGGTGCTTGCCGAAGGCGAGTCCCGCCGCGTATGCGCAGGTGTCGGCGGCGACGGCGACGGCGATGAATCCGAGCACCCACCACTCGCCGTTCTCCCGGCTCAGCAGCATGAGCGCCACCGAGGTCAGGAACGGCACGTACACCTGCACGAACGCCCCGACCACGACATCCGCGAGCACGGCGCCGTACGTGCGACCGTCCGCGGCGATCATCTGCCCGATCATCCGCCACACGCTGACGAAGGCGACCGCGGCGATGAGCACGACCCAGCTCAGCCAGAGTGCGGCGAACGGTCCGGTCAGAAGAACAGCGGCACCCGCGATCAGCTGCGGGGCGATGTCCACCCGACGGCCGCCGGTGCGCAGTGCCCGGGACAGCTCGTAGGTGCCGAGCAGACCGGCCGCGATCGCGATCGGCAGGAACAGCCATTTGATGAACAGCAGGGACGCGATGAGCACAGCGCCGAACGCGACGCCGATCAGGATGGCCACGATCAGATCGCGACCCGTGCGCTGCTTGATCCGCTCGTTCGCCTGATCGAACTGCTCACGGGCCTGCGTCACGTGGGACTCGAACTCGCCGCGCCTGGCGCGCCACTGCTCGCGCAGCGCATGCGACTCCGCCCCGTCGACGGCCGGCATCGGCGGACGAGGCGGGATGCGCCCGGCGTCGAAGGCCGGGAACGCCGCATCCGAGAGGTGTCGTTCCGCATCCACGCCGCCGCTGCCGTCGCCGGGAGCCGGGCGCGCCGACCCATCGCCGCCCGCGGGAGCATCGCCCTGACGGGCTTCTCGTCGCGTCAGCGGCTGTTCGCCGGAATCGCTGTCGCCTGCCATGCCGTCAGACCTCGAGCAGCTCTGCCTCTTTGCGCTTGAGCGCGTCATCGATCGCGTCGACGTACTGACGGGTCAGGGCGTCGAGCTCCTTCTCGCCGCGAGCGAGCTCGTCCTCGCCCACCTCGGCCTTGAGTCCGTCGAGCTGATCCTTCGCCTTGCGACGGATGCCGCGGATCTGCACCTTGGCGTCCTCTCCCTTGGAGCGCACGAGCTTCACGTACTCCTTGCGGCGCTCCTCGGTCAGCTCCGGCATCGTCACACGGACGATGTTGCCGTCGTTCGTGGGGTTCGCTCCGAGGTTCGGCATGTCGCGGATGGCCTGCTCGATCGCGCGCAGCGCGCTCTTGTCGTACGGGGTGACGATGAGCGTGCGCGCCTCGGGGTTCGCCATCGAGGCGAGCTGGGCGATCGGGGTGGGCGAGCCGTAGTAGTCGACCATCAGCTTCTGGAACAGCTGCGGGTTCGCGCGCCCGGTGCGGACCGTGGCGAAGTCCTCCTTGGCGGCGTCGACCGCGCGGGTCATGCGTGCGGTGGTATCAGCGAGGACGTCCGCGATCACGGGTGCTCCTTAGGTCGTGGTTATGGAACGATTCTATCCGGCGTTGTGCCGCCGAACCCTGAGCGACAGGTCGATCAGGGGGTGACGAGCGTGCCGATCGGCTCGCCGAGCAGCGCCTTGGTGACGTTGCCCGCCGGCTCCATGCCGAACACGCGCATGTCCATGTTGTTGTCCATGCACAGGCTGAATGCGGTGGAGTCGACCACCTTGAGACCGCGCTGCAGAGCATCGCGGTAGGTGACCTGCTCGATGCGCTCGGCGCTGGCATCCTTGTTCGGATCGGCGGTGTAGATGGCGTCGACCCCGTTCTTCGCCACCAGCACCTCCTGCGCGCCGATCTCCAGTGCGCGCTGGGCGGCCACCGTGTCGGTCGAGAAGTACGGCAGACCGGCGCCGGCGCCGAAGATGACGACGCGACCCTTCTGCATGTGCCGCTCAGCGCGTCGCGGGATGTAGGGCTCTGCCACCTGGGTCATCGAGATGGCCGACTGCACGCGCGTGGCGGCGCCGGCCTGCTCGAGGAAGTCCTGCAATGCGAGGGCGTTCATGACGGTGCCGAGCATGCCCATGTAGTCGGCACGGCCGCGGTCCATGCCGCGCTGGCTGAGTTCGGCGCCCCGGAAGAAGTTTCCTCCGCCGACCACGATGGCGATCTCGACACGGTCCACAGCTGCCGCGATGTCACGGGCGATCTGACCGACGATGTCGGGATTGACGCCGAGCTGGCCTCCGCCGAACGCTTCGCCGGAGAGCTTCAGGAGGACGCGCCGGCGTCCGGTGCCTTCGGTCATGGATGGGTTCCTCTCGTCCCGATTCAAGATAGTGCCTTCTGGGCATGAAGAAGGGGGTCCGGATCTCTGATCCGAACCCCCTGGAGGCTGTTACGCGCCGACCTTGAAGCGCGCGAAGTCGGTGACGGTGATACCGGCATCCTTCGCGACCTGGGCCACGGACAGCTTGTTGTCCTTCGCGTAGTCCTGCTCGAGAAGCGCGACCTGCTTGAAGTACGCGGTCACGCGACCCTCGACGATCTTCGGCAGGGCGGCCTCGGGCTTGCCCTCGTTGCGGGAGATCTCGGTGACGATGTCGCGCTCCTTCTCGACCTCGGCGGACGGGACGTCCTCGCGGGAGAGGTACGACGGGTTCGCGAACGAGATGTGCTGCGCGATGCTGCGAGCGGTCTCGGCGTCCGAACCGCTGTAGGCGACGACGACACCGATCTGCGGGGGCAGGTCCTTGCTGGTGCGGTGCAGGTACACCGAGACGTTGTCTCCGGTGACGGTGCGCACGCGACGCAGCTCGACCTTCTCGCCGATGATGGCCGCCTCGTCGGAGATCAGCTGCTCGACGGTCTGCTCGCCGGCCGGAGCGGCGAGTGCCGCCTCGACCGAGTCGGCGGCGACGGCTGCGACAGCGTCGGCGACCTTGTCGGCGAGCGTGATGAAGCGCTCGTTCTTGGCGACGAAGTCGGTCTCGCAGGCGAGCTCGATCAGCGTGACGCCGCCGTCGATCTCACGAGCGACGACGAGGCCCTCGCTGGTGGAGCGGTCGGCACGCTTCGCGTTGCCCTTCGCGCCCTTGAGGCGAAGGATCTCGGTCGCCTTCTCGACGTCTCCGCCAGCCTCTTCGAGCGCCTTCTTGGTGTCGACCATTCCGGTGCCGAGCTGCTCGCGCAGCGCCTTGATGTCGGCGATGGTGAAGTTGGCCATGTGTGGTGGCTCCTTGCTTCGTATCTGAACGTGTGGGGTGACTTAGTTGGCGTCTGCCTCGGCGGCGGGAGCCTCAGCGGCCTCTGCCGGCGCCTCGGCGGCATCGGCTGCGGGAGTCTCGGCGGCCTCAGCGGGCGCCTCGGCTGCCTCAGCGGCGGGAGCCTCAGCGGCCTCAGCGGGTGCCTCGGCGGCCGGAGCGTCGGAGCCCTCGAGGAGCTCCTTCTCCCACTCGGCCAGCGGCTCTGCGTCGCCCGACTCCGGGTTGTGCTTCTGCTGCAGGCCCTCGGCCGCGGCGTCGGCGATGATGCGCGTCAGCAGCGAGACCGAGCGGATCGCGTCGTCGTTGCCGGGGATCGGGTACTGGAAGTCATCCGGGTCGGCGTTCGTGTCGAGGATGCCGATCACGGGGATGCCGAGCTTCTTGGCCTCGTCGATGGCGAGGTGCTCGCGCTTCGCGTCGACGACCCACAGCGCCGACGGGGTCTTCGACAGGTTGCGGATGCCGCCGAGCGACTTGTGCAGCTTGTCGAGCTCGCGCTTCTTGAGAAGGAGCTCCTTCTTGGTGAAGCCGGACGCCGCGGGGTTCTCGTAGTCGAGCTCCTCGAGCTCCTTCATGCGAGCGAGACGCTTCGCGATGGTGGAGAAGTTGGTGAGGAGGCCACCCAGCCAGCGCTGGTTGACGTAGGGCTGTCCGACACGGTCGGCCTGCTCGGCGAGGATCTCCTGCGCCTGCTTCTTGGTGCCGACGAAGAGGATGGTGCCGCCGCGGGCGACGGTCTCCTTGACGAAGTCGTACGCCTGGTCGATGTACGACAGCGACTGCTGCAGGTCGATGATGTGGATGCCCGAGCGCTCGGTCAGGATGAAGCGCTTCACCTTCGGGTTCCACCGGCGGGTCTGGTGTCCGAAGTGCACGCCGCTGTCGAGCAGCTGGCGGATGGTGACCACAGCCATGGTCGTCTCCTTGTTCTGACGCTGTCGCGTCGTTGAGGTTGATTCGCCGGTCGATCGACCGGCAGTCCTGGTGCCCGGCGCACGCCCGCCCGCTCGGAGGAGCGGGACCTGTGGGAGTGGATGCCACGACCTGAGTCGCTGTGGGCACGCGTAGTCACCTCGATTTCGAGGTGCTCCCCCAGTGTACAGGATCGTGCTCTGCGTGAACGTCCTGCACAGGTGCATGAATCAGCCGGTTTCTCCCCGGTCATCGGCATCCCGCGACTCGCGGCGACGGCGGATGGGCGAGGGTGGGGCGATGCGCACCCGCTTGATCGCCATCGTCCTCTCGCTGTCCCTGTCGCTCGTCGGCGGCACGGGCGATCCGCCCGCGGTCGAGGGCACGTGGGAATGGCCGGTCGACGGCGCCCGGTCGGTGGTCGAGCCGTTCCGCGCTCCCGCGCATGAGTACGGCCCGGGCCATCGCGGGATGGATGTCGCTGCCGTCGCGGGCGCTGATGTCCGCGCTCCTGCCGCCGGCGTCGTGGCGTTCCGTGGCACCGTGGTCGATCGTCCGCTGATCACGATCGATCACGGCGGCGGTCGTGTGAGCACCTGGGAGCCGGTCGCGTCGGCGTTGTCTCCCGGTGACGTGGTCTCCGCGGGGGATCTGATCGGGACGGTGGCGGCGGGTGGCCACGCGGAGCGCGGCACGTTGCATGTGGGCGTGCGACTGGACGTTCGCTACGTCAACCCGCTGCCGCTGTTCGGCGAGGTGCCGCGGGCGATCCTGCTCCCGTGCTGCGAGGTGTGAGTCTGCAGGCTGCCCCGTATGTCACGCGCGTGGATGGGCGAGGCGGTAGCCGGCGAGCAGCCGCTCGGCCGACACGTGCGTGTAGATCTGCGTCGTGCCGAGGCTCGCGTGCCCGAGGATCTCCTGCACGGTGCGAAGATCGGCTCCGCCATCGAGCAG
This sequence comes from Microbacterium sp., assembly GCF_032084865.1. GTDB lineage: Bacteria > Actinomycetota > Actinomycetes > Actinomycetales > Microbacteriaceae > Microbacterium. The sequence goes on along the minus strand of NZ_DAMDLU010000025.1, from coordinate 2,302 downwards.
GTGGGTGGCGGCGGAGTGCCGGAGTGCATGCGGCCCGACGTGATCGGCTCCCACGAGAGGACCGAGTACGCGGGAGACGAGGGCGTAGACGGTGCGGGAGCCGATGCGCGCTCCACGCGCGCCGAGGAACAGCGCGGGCGTCGTCTGCGCGGCGCGGCGCATCAGTGCCGGGCGACCCCTGGTCACGTACGCGCCGATCGCATCGGCGGCCGGCGCACCGTACGGGACGACCCGCTCTTTCGCGCCCTTGCCCAGCACGCGCACGGTGCGTCGGTTCATGTCCACGTCGTCGATGTCGATGCCGCACAGTTCTGAGACGCGCATGCCGCTGCCGTACAGCGCCTCGAGCATCGCATGGTCGCGCAGCGCGACCGGGTCGCCGTCCGCGGCCACTGTGCGATGCCGGTCGAGCAGCTCGCGCATGCCGTCCTGCGAGGCGACGAGGGGAAGGGTCTTGGCGCGCTTCGGCGTCACCAGGCGGAGGCTGGGGTCGACGGCGATGAGCTCGCTCTCGTGCGCCCACCCGAAGAACGAGCGCGCGGCGGCGGCGCGTCGAGCGAGCGTCGACCGGGCGTCGCCGCGCTGCGTTGCCCGCCACAGCCATTCACGCAGCGTCTCGAGGTCGATCTCGCGCAGGTCGGCGTCGCCGACGACGGCACCGAGGTCGGCGAGGTCGGAACGGTAGGCGCGCACGGTGGCGGGCGACAGCCGTCGCACTCGATCCAGGTACGACGTGAAGGATGTCACCGCGTCCGCATACCTCACCTCTCCAGCATGCCGCTCCCCCGCGGCTTCGCGTACGGGCGCGCCGAAAGATCGCGCCGTGCTGCGTCATCTGCTGCCGCACGGGCGCGCCGTCACTGCAGGCGCACCGTCACTGCAGGCGCACCCACCCGTCGTCGCGCTGTGCGACCAGGCCATCGAGGGCGACGAGCCCGAGCAGCGAGCGCACCCGCTCGATGGAGAGGCCGCTGCGGCGGGCGATGTCAGCCGTCTCTCGGGCGCTGCGCGTGCTCATCGCGTCGAAAAGCCTGGTGCGATCGTGCTCCGGGGCGGCGGACGGCGCTGCTGTGGCCGCCGTCTCACCCCACAGCTCTCTGACCTCCTGGGCGCTGGTGACGCACACCGCGTCGTACTCCCGCAGCAGCCGATGGCATCCGGCCGATGCCGCTGAGGTGATCGGCCCGGGCACCGCGCCCAGCGGGCGGGCCAGCGACGACGCGTGACCTGCGGTGTTCAGCGTGCCGCTTCGCCAGCCCGCCTCCACCACGACCGTCGCCAGGCTCGAGGCCGCGATGAGCCGGTTGCGCGCGAGGAAGCGCCACTTCGTGGGCGCCGTTCCGCAGGGCACCTCGCTCAGCACGACGCCCGCCTGCCGGATCCGATCGAACAGCTGCTGATGCCCGATCGGGTACGCCCGGTCGACACCACCGGCGAGGAACGCGGCCGTCGACCCGCCGACGCCCAACGCCGCCCGGTGCGCCGCCCCGTCGATCCCGTATGCGCCTCCGGAGACGACGAGCGTCCCACCGGTCGCCAGGTCGCCAGCAAGCTCGGCGGCGACGTTCTCGCCGTACCCCGTGGCAGCCCGGGCGCCGACGATCGCCGCCGCGGTCTGAGCGCCCAGCACATCCGCGTCGCCCCGGGCCCACAGCAGCACAGGCTGATGGACGTCGAGGTCGTCGAGCCCGTCCGGCCAGAGCTCGTCACCGGGCAGCAGCAGGCGCGCTCCCACACTGTGCGCGGAGACCAGTGCATCCCGGACGGCGCGTGTGCTCGCGCGAGGCCGCCAGCGCGCCGTCGCCTCCGCGAAAGCCCGGGGTGCAGCCACACCTGGGGGCATGAGGCTCGACTCACCGAACACGATGCGCAGCGCCTCCACCGCACCCAGGCTCTGCAGCAGGGCGCCGGCGACACCATCGCCTGGCTCGACGAGAACCGACCACGCCACCCGCGCCGCCACCTCGTCCGGGTCCGCATCCGCACGCAGCAGGCGTGCGGCCGAGCGCAGCTCCGGGTCATCGATGAGTTCGAGTCCGGTGGCGATCATGCGAGGAGTCCTTTCTTGAGGAACAGCGCCTGCCCGAGCTGATCGGCTCCGGGCGATGACAGGCCGGCGAGATCGCTGAGCGTCCAGGCAATCCGCAGCACCCGGTCGTACGCGCGCAGGGTGACCGCGCCCCGCTCCAGTGCCCGATCCAGCGGAGCCCGCACCGCGGGAGGCAGACGCAGCGCGCCCTGTCGAAGCCGCTCCCCCGGCACCGCGCCGTTCACGCGCCACGGGCTCGCGCGCCACCGCTCC